>CALCQB010000048.1 GCA_937897535.1 uncultured Novosphingobium sp.
GGCGAACAGCGCGGCGTCGGCATCGTCGCCGGCGTTGCTGGCGGTCAGCAGCTTGTCGCCGGTGAAGATCGAATTTGCGCCGGCCAGGAAGCACAGTGCCTGGGTACTCTCGCTCATGCTCTCGCGCCCGGCGGAGAGCCGCACCATCGATAGCGGCATGGTGATCCGCGCCACCGCAACGGTCCGGACGAATTCGATGTCGTCGATCTTGGCGCTCGGGATATCGGCCAGCATGTCACCCAGCACGGTGCCCCGGATCGGCACCAGGGCGTTGATCGGCACGCTTTCGGGGTGGCGCGGCAGGGTGGCGAGCGTGTGGACGAAGCCGACCCGGTCGGCCCGCGTCTCGCCCATCCCGACGATCCCGCCCGAACAGACGTTGATCCCGGCGGACCGGACGTTTTCGAGCGTGTCGAGCCGGTCGTCGAGGCTGCGGGTGGTGATCACCTCGCCATAACGCTCGGGCGAGGTGTCGATGTTGTGGTTGTAATAGTCGAGCCCGGCCTCGGCCAGCATTCCGGCCTGGTCGGGGGTCAGCATTCCCAGCGTCATGCAGGTTTCCAGCCCCATCGCGCGAACGCCCTTCACGATCTCGACCACCGCCGGCATGTCGCGGTCCTTGGGGTTGCGCCAGGCTGCACCCATGCAGAACCGCTGCGATCCGGCATCCTTGGCCCGGGCCGCCGATTGCAGGACTTCGCGCACGTCCATCAGCTTGGTTGCCGCGACCCCGCTGTCGGCGTGGACCGATTGCGAACAATAGCCGCAATCTTCGGGGCAACCGCCGGTCTTGATCGATAGCAGCGTGCAAAGCTGGATCTGGTCGGGGGCATGATGCGCGCGGTGCGCCTCGGCCGCGCGGAACAGCAGCTCGGTCAACGGCAGGTCGAACAGTTCGGCGATTTCCGCGCGGGTCCAGTCTTGACGCATCGGGTATTCCTCCATGGCCGGTTGCCCCTAGCAGAGCGACCGATCATGACAAGCGGCCCGGTTCAGGCTTTGCGGACGTTGCGCGCCAGGGTCTTGAAGCGTTCGCCCGATGCCTCGCGGACCGTGATCGTGGCGTGGCCGGTCTTGCTCAGCTGCCAGTCCTCTACCGTTCCGCCGCGGCCCTTGTGGGTTCCGGCGATCACGGTGCAGGTATCGCCATTTCCGACCGACCCGGCGTCGGACTGGTCAGTCATGATGCCGGCTGAGCTCGTCCCCGCTCAGCGTCACGACGTGGAGCAGGTTGGTCGAACCCGGGGTGCCGAACGGCACGCCCGCCAGCGCGATCAGCTTTGATCCAGCCGTACCGAAACCGTGGCGCAGCGCCATCCGCTTGCCCTTGGCGATCATTTCTTCGAAGCTGCCGATGTCCTTGGTGCTGACCGCATGGGTGCCCCACAGCAGGGCCAACCGCCGGGCGATCCGCGCCGAGGGCGTCAGCACCAGCATCGGTGCGGCCGGGCGCTCACGCGCCACGCGCCGGGCGGTGCTGCCTGATCCGGTGAACACGATGATCCCGGCGATCGGCAGGCTCTCCGCGATCGAGGCGCAGGCGTGGGCGAGCGCATCGGCGGTGGTGGTATCGGGCATGACCTGCGCGAAGTTGACCTGCTGGCGGTAACCGGCATCGTTTTCGACCTGACCGGCGATCCGGTGCATGATCGAGACCGCTTCTTCGGGCCAAGCCCCGCTGGCGGTTTCGGCCGAAAGCATCACCGCGTCGGCGCCGTCGTAAACCGCATTGGCGACATCGGACACTTCGGCGCGGGTCGGCGCCGGGCTTTCGATCATCGATTCGAGCATTTGCGTCGCCACCACCACCGGCTTGCCCGATTGGCGGGTGATCGCGACGATCCGCTTCTGGATCGGCGGCACTTCCTCGGGGTTGAGCTCGACCCCCAGATCGCCGCGCGCGACCATGATCCCGTCGGCCAGCTCGATGATTTCCTCGAGCCGGTCGACCGCGGCCGGTTTTTCGATCTTGGCCATCAGCGCGGTGCCGGTGGTGCCGATCAGGCGGCGCGCCTCGGCCACGTCGTCCGGCCGCTGGACGAAGCTCAGCGCGATCCAGTCGGCGTGCTGTTCAAGCGCGAAGGTCAGGTCGCGGCGGTCCTTTTCGGTCAGCGCCGGGATCGGCACCACCGCATCGGGGACGTTGACCCCCTTGCGGTCGGAAATCACCCCGCCGACCTCGGCCGAGCACAGGATCGTATCCTCGTTCGCCGAAATGACCCGCAGCCGCAGCTTGCCGTCGTCGATCAGCAGCCGCTGGCCCTTGTGGAGCACGCTGAACAGTTCGGGGTGCGGCAGGCAGACCCGGTTTTCGTCACCCGGAGTGGGATCGCGATCGAAGGTGAAGTGGCCCGAATGGCGGATCACCGCCTTGCCGTCCTTGAAGGTCCCGACCCGCAGCTTGGGACCCTGCAGATCGCACAGCACCGCGACCGGCTTGCCCACCGCCTTCTCGACCTCGCGGATCGCGGCGATCGTCGCGGCGTGGGTTTCGTGATCGCCGTGGCTCATGTTGACGCGGAAGGCATCGGCCCCGGCCCGCAGCAGCTTTTCGATCATTTCAGGGGAGCGGCTGGCCGGGCCCAGCGTCGCCAGGATTTTGACTTTGCGTCCGCGCGGATCGATCTTTGCCACTGTTGTGTCTTCCTCTGTTGGCCGCTTCTATGGCAAAACCGCCGGGAAAGACCAAGGACGGACCCATGAGCTGCTCTGAAAATACGAATGCGACCGCCGGCGATCCGCTCGAAGCCCTCGACGATGCGGTCGCCGCCGCTGCCTTCCGCCGCCTTGTCCGGCATTTGCGACACCGCCATGACGCCCAGAACATCGAGCTGATGGGCCTCGCCGGGTTCTGCCGCAACTGTCTGGCCGACTGGATCGTCGAGGCGGGCGCGCGCTATGACAAGAGCGGCGCGCGCGAAGTGATCCACGGCATGGCGGCGGCCGATTGGAAGGCGCGGTTCCAGTCCGAGGCAACCCCCGAGCAGTTGGAGCGGATGGCGGAGAGCATGAAGAAGAATTGAGCCTAAACGTTCTTGAGGGAACGATTTCCACAGCCGCGTCTTTGCCCGAATCTCCGGCCCCGGCTATCGGCGCTGCTCAACCGATTCTCATCATACCGGAGCTTTCCCCATGGCTAATGCCTCTGACGACCGCCTGCGCCTGCTGATCGAGCGTATCGAACGCCTCGAAGAAGAAAAGAAGGGCATCGCCGACGACGTCAAGGACGTCTACGCCGAAGCCAAGGCGGTCGGTTATGAGGCCAAGATCATTCGCCAGATCGTCCGCCTGCGCAAGATGAAGCCCGATGACCGCGCCGAAATGGAAGCGCTGCTCGATACCTACAAGGCAGCGCTCGGGCTGGGCTGAGCCGGAGGCCTTGTCGATTGCCGATCACGCGTTATCGTAAGCGGATCAAACCGGTAGGCAAAGGAACCCCCTCATGATCATCACCACCACGCCCACGATCGAAGGTCAGCCGATCCAGCAATACTGCGGCGTGGTGACCGGGGAGGTGATCGCCGGGGCCAACATCGTCCGCGATCTGTTTGCTTCGGTGACCGACATCTTTGGCGGGCGTTCGGGCAAGTACGAAGAGGTGCTGGCCAGCGCCCGGGCCCAGGCCTTTGCCGAACTCGAAGCCGCCGCCGTCCGCCAGGGCGGCAACGCGGTGGTTGGGGTCGATATCGACTACGAAGTGCTGGGCAAGGCCGGTTCGATGCTGATGGTTACCTGCTCGGGCACTGCTGTCGTTGTTTAACCTGCGGCCAACGCCAGCGCGATGGTGCAGGCGTTGGCGGTGATGTGCGCCGCGATCGAGCCGGTCAGGCCGATCCGCTGGCGCAGATAGCCCAGCACCAGCGCCGCCCACAGCTGCGGCAGGACCAGCGGCAGCGCGGCCAGGCTAAGCCGCGGGTAATTGCCCAGGTGGACCAGCGCAAACCCGGCGGCGGTGATATAGAAGATCGCCGGAAAGCGCCCGGCAAACCAGCCGATTGGCGCGGCGCGGCGGCGCAGTTTCAGCCACCCGGCCAGCGCGGCAATCGCGGCGGCGACCAGCAGGCCCAGCGCCAGCAGCGCCCGGCTGGGAGTGCCGCCGAGCAACAGCGCAGCAGCGGCAACCAGCGCACAGCCCAGCAGCCACAGCGCTGCGGCGCGACCGCTTTGCCAGCCGCGAAACAGCAGTTCCTCGATCACCGGGGCGACGAGCACCACCACCGGGACCAGTACGGCCGGCTGCAAGGCGCCAAAGGCGTCGGGCGAGGGCAGGCCAAACGCCTCCTGCCAGACCCGCAGCAGCGGCAGCAAGAGCCCGATCAACACCACGACCAGCAGTGCGGTCAGCCAGGCCCAGCGCCGCAGATTGCCAGGCGCGCGCCAACCGCCGGGCTTCAGCACCTGGGGACGACGCAGGAACGCGGCGAATTCGGCAATGGCGGTGCGTGGTCCGGATAGCAGTTTAGTCATCGGCGCGGTCATAGTGAGCAAAGCTTTCCCGGTGGTTGCCGCCAAGGTTGCCCTTGCCGCCTCGCCCGGTGTAAGGGCCGCGTCAACCGCAATCTCAAGCCTTTGCAGGATCCCATGGCAGGCCATTCCAAATTCAAGAATATCATGCACCGCAAGGGTGCGCAGGACAAAAAGCGCGCGGCGCAGTTTTCCAAGCTGAGCCGCGAAATCACCGTCGCGGCCAAGATGGGCATGCCCGATCCGGACTTTAACCCGCGGCTGCGCGCGGCGGTCAATGCGGCCAAGGCCCAGTCGGTCCCCAAAGACAATATCCAGCGCGCGATCGACAAGGCCAGCAAGGGCGAAGGCGATAACTACGAAGAAGTGCGCTACGAAGGCTATGGCCCGGGCGGGGTCGCGCTGATCGTCGAGGCGCTGACCGACAACCGCAACCGCACCGCCACCAATGTCCGCACCGCCTTTGCCAAGAATGGCGGCAACCTCGGCGCGTCGGGCGCGGTCAGCCATGGGTTCGAACGGCTCGGCCTGATCGAGTACGGGATCAAGGCCGGGGACGAGGACACGGTTCTCGAAGCCGCGATCGAAGCGGGCGCCGATGATGTCGAAAGCGACGAGGATGGCCACGCGATCTGGGTCGCGGTCGAAAATCTCCATCCGGTCGCGCGCGAGCTTGAAAAGACGCTGGGCGAGGCCGAGGGGGTCAAGCTCGCCTGGAAGCCCAGCATGAAGGCCGACGTGGGCGAAAGCGACGCGGCGACCCTGCTCAAGCTGATCGACGTGCTCGACGATGACGACGACGTCCAGACCGTCTGGGGCAATTACGAAATCTCCGACGAAGTGATGGCCAAACTCTGATGTTTGCACTGGTCGCGAAAGCGCTGCTGTCCGGCGCGCTGATCGTGGCCATTGCCGAGATTGGCAAGCGTCTGCCGACTTTGGGTGCGCTGGTCGCTTCGCTGCCGCTGGTTTCGGTGCTGGGGATGATCCTGCTGTGGCAGGCCCGCCCCGATGCGGAGAACATGGCGGTCCATGCCGAGGCGACCTTCTGGTACGTGCTGCCCAGCTTGCCGATGTTTCTGCTGATCCCGTGGCTGCTGCGCCATGGCCAGCCGTTCTGGCTGGCGCTGCTGGCCGGCTGCGCGCTGACCGTGGCGCTTTACCTGCTGATGGCGCAGTTCGGCCCGCGGCTGGGGATCCGGCTCTGACGTGCTGATCATCGGGCTCGATCCGTCATTGACCTGCACCGGCTGGGGGATCGTGGCCAGACAGGGCAACCGCCTCAGCCACATTGCCAACGGACAGATCAAGACCGATCCCAAGGCCTCGCTGGCCGAGCGGCTGGTCACGCTCGACAGCGGCCTGGCCGAAGTGATCGCGCAGTACCGCCCCGATGCCGGCGCGGTCGAAGAGGTGTTCGTCAACAAGAACCCGCAGTCGACGCTCAAGCTCGGTCAGGCCCGCGGGGTCTGCCTGCTCGCGCTGGCCAAGGCCGGAATGCCGGTCGCCGAATATGCCACCCGGCTGGTCAAGAAGGCAATCGTCGGCACCGGCGGGGCCGAAAAGGCCCAGGTCCAGGCGATGCTGGGGGTGCTGCTGCCGGGGGTCAAGCTGGCCGGGGCCGATGCCGCCGATGCACTGGCGGTGGCGATCACTCACGCGCATCTTTGTCGCTGACCGGCAAGCGCAGGTTCATCGACGCCGCCTTAGGCCGCGCCTTCGGGGGCAAACCGGAGTCGCACATGCATTTATCGAAAACCCTTTCGCTCGCGGCCGTGGCCGGTCTGACCCTGTCGGGCTGCGTCGCCAGCCGCTACCAGATTTCCGACGCGCTGATGCGCTATGGGCTTGACCGGAACGAGGCGAGCTGCGCCTCGGAATTCCTGCGCGGGCACCTCTCGACCGGGCAGGTCCGCCGCCTGGCCGATGCGGCGCGCTACTACGATACTGGGCAGCGGCTGACTTTCGGCGACCTGATCCGGGTCGCCGGGCGGGTCAACGATGCCGAAGTGCTGGCCGAGGTCGGCGCGGCCGCGCTCGCCTGCAAGGTCGGCGCGGATATCCCGCTGCCGCGGTTCTAGAGCCCTAAACCAGGTTCGTCATTGCGAGCGTAGCGAAGCAATCCTGGGCGGTTTCCGCAACTCTGGATTGCTTCGTCGGCTTTGCCTCCTCGCAATGACGAAGCGAAAGGTGCGACTCTACTTCAGGCCCACCACCACCCGCGCGCCGATGAAATCCATCCCCGGGTTCTGCCCGCTCAGCAGCGTGGCGTGGCTGACGTGGACCCAACTCGCCTCGAGCGCGATCTTTGGATCGATCCGTACCCCCAGCGCCAGCTCGGGCTCGAAGGTGATCCGCGAGCCGAGATCGAGCCGCAGGCCGGTGCTGTCATAGCGCGGAATCTGGCCGGTGTTGACCGCTAGGCCAATCCCCGGGCGGAGATAGACTTTGCCCTTGCCCAGCTTCCAGCTGAGCCCGGCGGCGGCAATGCTGGTCTCGCCATTGAGGCTGAGCTGGCCATGGAGATAAGCCGAGGGCGCGCCGATTCCCCGCAGGCCCGCGATCGGAGCGCTGCGGATGCCGGCCTGCAGATCGTGCCCGCGCTCGCCGGTGTCGATGCTGGTCGGCAGGTCAACCCCGTGGAAACTCGCGCCGAGGTAAACCTCCTGCGCGGCGGCGGGCAGGGCGCCGGCGGCGCTGATGGCAAGCGCGGCGGCGATCAGGCGGGCAGTGGTCATCCAGGCAATCCCTAACGCATAAGTTCGGCGCGGTTCTAGGGCGTAGCGGTTGCGCAAGCCTGAACAAAGCTGTTCGCGCCTTGTTCCCTTTTGCTTGCCCAAGCCTGCGCGGCGGGTTAACCCGCCTGCATGATCGCCAAACTGACCGGCACGCTCGACGATTTCGGCCCCGACTGGGCGGTGATCGACGTCGCCGGGGTCGGCTACCTGGTCCAGTGCTCAGCGCGGACGTTGTCGGCCCTGGGGGTGCGGGGGGACCGGGTGACGGTCCACACCGAAATGCAGGTCAGCGAAAATGACATGCGGCTGATCGGGTTCACCAGCGGGGGAGAGCGCGAATGGTTCCGCCTGCTGACCGGGATCCAGGGCGTCGGCAGCAAGATGGCGCTGGCGGTGCTTTCGGCGCTGACCGTCGACGAACTGCAACGCGCCTGCGCCGGCGGCGACGCGGCGATGGTGGCAAGGTCGCAAGGGGTGGGGCCGAAACTGGCAGCGCGGATTGTCAATGAATTGAAGGACAAGGCCGGGGCGCTGCCGAGCGTAGCAGGCGCGGCGCTGGCCGCAGCACCATCCGGGTCGGCCAGCAGCGATGCCGTCTCGGCGTTGCAGAACCTCGGGTTCAAGCCGAATGTCGCGACCGAAGCCGTGGCGCGGGCGCTGGATGAACTGGGCGAAGGCGCAGAGCTTAACGCGCTGGTGCGGGTAGCGCTGAAGAGGGCGGCGGGGTGATGACCCAAGAGATAGCGGAAACCGACACAATTCGCGAGATTGCTAGGTTTGTTTTGGACAGCACGTCAAAGCTACAGGATCGTCTTCTAGACGAGAATAGCGCGGCTTTTCGGTGGCTGATGGCATCTCTCCTTGCGATCAACGGCGGTGCCGCGTTGGGCATCATGTCGTCAAACATCGTGGCCAGAGTTGGGATTGTCTACGCGGGTAGCTCGTTCACGGTGGGTACGGTCTTTGCCATCTTACTTGGCTTGGTCACGGCCCGATCCGCCGAAAAGGCATTTGAGCCGATCGCGAGCATGAACGAGTTCTGGCTTAACGTAGCGCTCTCTGGTCAATTTGATGAAGTCGAGTTGAAGGCCAAGATGAAGTCGTTAGAGAGCCGGGTGTCTCCATCAAAGCTGGCTTCGTACCTAACCGGATTCCTGTCTCTCGGATTCTTTTTGCTGGGTGTAGTCATCACAGGGCACAGCCTAAAGTGACCGATAACCCCATCCTCACCCCCCAGCGCCAACCGGACGATGCCGACGCCGCACTCCGGCCCAAGACGCTCGCCGAATTTGTCGGTCAGGCTGCCGCAAAGGACAACCTGCGGGTGTTCATCGAAAGCGCCAAGTCGCGCGGCGAGGCGATGGATCATGTGTTGTTCTTTGGGCCGCCCGGCCTCGGCAAGACCACGCTGGCGCAGATCGTCGCGCGCGAGCTGGGCGTAGGTTTTCGCGCCACTTCCGGGCCGGTGATCGCCAAGGCCGGCGATCTGGCCGCGCTGCTGACCAATCTCGAAGAAGGCGACGTCCTGTTCATCGACGAGATTCACCGGCTCAATCCGCAGGTCGAGGAGGTGCTCTACCCGGCGATGGAGGATCGCGCGCTCGATCTGATCATCGGTGAGGGGCCCTCGGCGCGCTCGGTCCGGATCGATCTGCCGCCGTTCACACTTGTAGGCGCGACCACCCGCGCCGGGCTGCTGACCACGCCGCTGCGCGACCGGTTCGGGATTCCGGTCCGGCTCAATTTCTATACCGTGCCCGAACTGGAGCGGGTGGTGACGCGCGGCGCGGGGCTGCTCGGGATCGGGATCGAGCCCGAAGGCGCGCGAGAGATTGCCCGGCGGGCGCGGGGTACACCGCGGGTCGCGGGACGGCTGTTGCGGCGGGTCCGCGATTTTGCCCATGTCGCGGGCGACGGAGTGGTGACCCGGGACATCGCCGATGCTTCGCTGACCCGGCTGGAGGTCGATGCGCTGGGGCTCGACGCGATGGACCGGCGCTACCTGACGATGATCGCCGACATCTACAAAGGCGGGCCAGTCGGGGTCGAAACGCTGGCCGCGGGGCTCAGCGAACCGCGCGACACGATCGAGGACGTGATCGAGCCGTTCCTGATCCAGCTGGGGCTGATCGCCCGCACCGCGCGGGGCCGCTGCCTCAACGATCGCGGCTGGCAGCACCTTGGCATCGCCCCGCCCAGCGGCGGGGTCGGCCCGTTGTTCGATTCTCCCGATCCGGGGGCCAAGTAACCAAGATTGCTGACCATTCTGTTCGGGTTTGGCTGCGGTTCGGTTCCAGAATGGGACAGTCCGGCCCAACCCGCCATCCAATCTGCACATTTCCCGGATCGGGACCGCTGAAACACGGTTAATGCGATTGTAGCTTTAACTCTCCTCTGGCCTTTTGGGCCTATCGGGGCGTGCAGATGGCGGTGGGCCGTCAGCATACCAGCCCCAGGGGCAATAGAGAGCAGAGCTTATGTCGGTTCGGATGGCACTTGCGAAACTTGCGGCGTTTACCGCCGTTGGTGCGGTTGCAGGCGGGGGTGCCGTGCACGTCGCCGAGGCTCCCGCAGCGCAGACCACTTACGTCAAGCACGCCAAGCGCGTCGCGGTCAGCAAGCCCAAGGTCAAAGTCCACAAGCGCCGCATCCTGGCCCGGGGTCCGGTCAGCACGACCAAGAAGATCCGCCGCGTTGTGACCAAGTCCTACAGCTGCGCCGCGCCGCAACCGCAGATGGCGCTCGCGGCCTTGCCGATGCTGCCACAGCAGCCGATGCCCGAAGGCGGCAGCGGCGGCTCGACCGTGATTGTCGGCGGCAGCGGCGGCATGGGCTTTGGCGGCGGCTTCTTTGGCGGGTTCTTCGGCGGATCGGGCGGCGGCAGCAGCGGCTCGGTCGTGGTCACCAGCACCACCACCGGCGGCATTGCCAGCTCGACTTCGAGCTCGGGCGGTTCGACCTCGACCTCGTCGGGCGGCAGCTCGACCACCACGGGCGGGGTCTCCACCTCGACCGGCGGTGTCTCGACCAGCACTGGCGGGGTTTCGACCTCGACCGGCGGGGTTTCGACCTCGACTGGCGGGGTGACCAGCACCACCACCTCGGGCAACGTCTCGACCTCGTCGGGCAATGTCACCTCGTCGAGCTCGACCTCGTCGAGCACCTCGTCGTCGACCAGTTCGTCGACTTCGACCTCGTCGTCGACTTCAACCTCGTCGTCGAGCTCGACCAGCACCAGCGGCGGGATGACCTCCGGCGGGCACACGTCGGGGGGCCATACCTCGGGTGGTCATACCTCGGGAGGCACCACCGGCGGCCACGACGTCCCGGCCCCGCCGATGATGATCCTGTTCGGCGCCGCGGCGGCCGCCGTGCTCAGCCGCAAGCGGCTCGGTCAGCAGGCCGGCTAGGCGCAAGCAATCAATCCAGTTCTTGGGCAGGGGCGGTCCGCAAGGGCCGCCCCTTTTGATTCGGCTGCCGCAAGAATGAAAAAGCCCCGCCGGGCCGGAGCCGGGCGGGGCCGTTTCTGGCCGGATGGCGCAGCTTACGCTGCCAGCTTGCGCAGCACGTACTGCAGGATCCCGCCGTTCATGAAGTATTCGACCTCGTTGGCGGTATCGATCCGGCACAGCGCGGTGAAGCTGAACGTGCTGCCATCGGCGCGGGTCACGTCGACGGTCACGTCCTGGCGCGGCTTGAGCTCGGCGACGCCGTGGATCGTGTAGGTGCAGTCCCCGTCGAGCCCGAGCGTGGTGCGGGTATCACCGCCCATGAACTGCAGCGGCAGCACGCCCATCCCGACCAGGTTGGAACGGTGAATCCGCTCGAAGCTTTCGACGATCACCGCGCGCACGCCGAGCAGGTTGGTGCCCTTGGCGGCCCAGTCACGGCTCGATCCGGTGCCGTATTCCTTGCCGGCGACCACCACCATCGGCGTGCCATCGGCCTTGTGCTTCATCGCCGCATCGTAAACCGGCATGACCTCGCCATTGTAGCGGCTCATCCCGCCTTCGATCCCGGGAACCATCTCGTTCTTGATCCGGATATTGGCGAAAGTGCCGCGCATCATCACTTCGTGATGCCCGCGCCGCGCGCCGTAGGAGTTGAAATCGGCCTTGGCGACCTGGTGCTCCATCAGCCATGCGCCGGCCGGGCTATCGGCCTTGATATTGCCGGCCGGGCTGATGTGATCGGTGGTGATCGAATCGCCCAGGATCAGCAGCGGCTTGGCATCGACGATGTCCTGGACCGGGGCCGGGGTCATGCTCATGCCCTCGAAATAGGGCGGGTTGGCGACATAGGTGCTGCCGGCGCGCCACTGATAGGTCTCGCTGCCGGTGACGTTGATCGCCTGCCAGTGGGAGTCGCCCTTGTAGACGTCGGCATAGCGGGCCTGGAACATCTCGCGCGTGACGCAGCTTGCCATGGTTTCGGCAACTTCGAGGTTGCTCGGCCAGATGTCCTTGAGGAACACGTCCTGGCCGTTCGAGCCTTGACCGATCGGGGTGGTGACGAAGTCTTCGATCACCGTGCCCTTGAGCGCATAGGCCACCACCAGCGGCGGCGAGGCGAGGAAGTTGGCGCGCACGTCGGGGCTGACGCGGCCTTCGAAGTTGCGGTTGCCCGAAATGACCGCAGCGGCGACCAGTCCGTTCTCGTTGATCGCCTTGCTGATCGGCTCGGCCAAGGGGCCGGAATTGCCGATGCAGGTGGTGCAGCCATAGCCGACCAGGTTGAAGCCGAGGGCGTCGAGGTGCTTGGTCAGGCCGGCCTTCAGCAGATAGTCGGTGACCACCTGCGAGCCGGGGGCCAGCGAGGTCTTCACCCACGGCTTGACCTTCAGACCCTTGGCGACCGCGTTCTTGGCCAGCAGGCCGGCGGCGATCAGCACCGAGGGGTTGGAGGTGTTGGTGCAGGAGGTGATCGCAGCGATGCCGATGTCACCGTGGCCGACGTCGCCAATGGCCGCATTGGCCACCGGGACACGCTTGCTCAGGTCGGCTGCGGGTTTGTTGTAGCCGCTTTCAGCAACCGGCTTCGAGAACAGTTCGGTGAAGCGGCTCTTGATGTTTTCCAGATTGATGCGGTCTTCCGGCTGTTTCGGGCCGGAGACGCTGGGGCGTACCGAAGACAGGTCGAGTTCGACGACTTGCGAGTAATCGATTTCGCCTTTTTTCGGGATGCCGAACATGCCCTGCGCCTTGAGGTAGGACTCGATGGCGTCGCAATGTTCTTCACGGCCGGTCATGCGGTAATAGGCGAGGGCGGTTTCGTCGATCGCGAAAAAGCCGCAGGTCGCGCCGTAGTCGGGCGACATGTTGGCCACCGTCGCGCGGTCGGTTGCGGACAGCGACGCAGCGCCTTCACCGAAGTACTCAACGAATTTGCCGACGACCTTGGTTTTGCGCAGCAGTTCGGTGACGGTCAGCACGAGGTCGGTTGCGGTAACGCCTTCACGCAGTTTGCCGGTCATGTGCACGCCGACAACGTCCGGCGTCAGGAAGTAGTACGGTTGGCCGAGCATGCCGGCTTCCGCTTCAATGCCGCCTACGCCCCAGGCCAGGATGCCGATGCCGTTGACCATGGTGGTGTGCGAGTCAGTACCGAACACGGTATCGGGGAACCACACGCCGTCTTTTTCCCAGACGCCGCGCGACAGGTGTTCCATGTTGATCTGGTGAATGATGCCGTTGCCGGGCGGCACCACGCGCACCGTCTTGAACGCACCCTGCGCCCACTTCACAAAGCGGTAACGCTCGGCGTTACGCTTGAATTCGATTTCCTGGTTGACCTGCACCGCATCCGGACGGTTGTAGACGTCGATTTCAACCGAGTGGTCGACCACGACGTCGACGGGCACCAGCGGCTCGACTTTGCCCGGGGCCATGCCCAGGCGTTGCGCGGCGGCGCGCATCGCCGACAGATCATTCAGTGCGCCGAAGCCGATCAAGTCCTGCAGGACGATACGCACGACCACGAACGGGATCTCCGTGGTGCGCGCGCCCTTGGCCTGCCAGGCGGCGAGTGCTTTGACATGTTCTTCGCTGACGCGTTTGCCGTCGCAGTGACGGACCAGTGCTTCGAGCACGACGCGGATCGAGCGCGGCAGGCGGGAAATTTTGCCGAGGCCTGCAGCTTCCAGTACGGCGAGGTTGTGGTATTTGGCGGTTTTGCCGGGGGAAGGAGTGAATTCCTTCAGGGTCTTGAACGTATCGTTTGCCATTTGGATTTTCCTAAGGTGGGACGAATACTCAAACGGCGCCTTACGCGCCGTTTGAGTTGTTTGTGGCGACCTTCTGGTCCCCCGGCCCTGCCGCCTTCGTGGCACTCTTCGCCGCGATTAGCGCGGTCGGCGCGGTCAATGGCTGGGTGCTGGTGCAGGGCGAAGTGCTGTGCCACGGCACCGATCTCTCCTCGGTGCGCTGTGAAGTCGCAGCCGGTTTCGTGTTCATTTCAATGGATCCGGACATCATCCCGCTGGCCGAATTCCTCGGGCCGATCCTGCCGCAGCTGGAGCTTTACGAAGCCGACCAGATGTATGTGGTGCAGCACCGCCGGTCGGACTGGGGTTCGAACCCGCCGATACTCTGGCCTATGGCCGGGTGATCGCTGAGGGCGACCTGATCGTGAAGATGGTCGAACACAAGGACGCCAGCGCGGCCGAGCGCGCGCGCGCACCGGTGCAAGAGGGAGAGAGCGTCGGGGTGGCGTGCGGCGCTAGCGGCGCTGGCGTTGCTGCCGTCGGCCCGGGCGCTGCG
>CALCQB010000049.1 GCA_937897535.1 uncultured Novosphingobium sp.
GCAACCACTTCGAAAAGGACCGCGCGCTGCTGCGCCGGTTCCAGAAGATCGACGTCAACGAGCCGACGATCGAGGACACGATCAAGATCCTGAAAGGTCTGCGCTCGGCGTTCGAGGACCACCACAAGGTCAAGTACACCCCCGACGCGATCAAGACCGCGGTCGAGCTGTCGGCGCGCTACATCAACGACCGCAAGCTGCCCGACAAGGCGATCGACGTGATCGACGAGGTCGGGGCGATGCAGATGCTGGTCCCGCCGAGCAAGCGCAAGAAGACCATCACCGCGCGCGAGATCGAGGCCGTGATCGCGACCATGGCGCGGATCCCGCCCAAGTCGGTCTCAAGCGATGACCGGACCGCGCTCGAGCACCTCGAACGCGATCTCAAGCGCGTCGTGTTCGGCCAGGACCAGGCCATCGGGGTCCTGAGTTCGGCGATGAAGCTGAGCCGCGCCGGCCTGCGCGATCCGGACAAGCCGATCGGCTCGTTCCTGTTCTCCGGCCCGACCGGGGTCGGCAAGACCGAGGTCGCCAAGCAGCTCGCCGGGATCATGGGCATCCCGATCCAGCGCTTCGACATGTCGGAATACATGGAGCGGCACTCGGTCAGCCGCCTGATCGGTGCGCCTCCGGGCTATGTCGGGTTCGACCAGGGCGGGCTGCTGACCGACGCGATCGACCAGCAGCCGCATTGCGTGCTGCTGCTCGACGAGATCGAAAAGGCCCACCCCGACCTGTTCAACATCCTGCTGCAGGTGATGGACCATGGCCGCCTGACCGATCACCACGGCAAGACCGTCGATTTCCGCAATGTCGTGCTGATCATGACCACCAATGCCGGGGCCAGCGACATGGCCCGCAACGGGATCGGCTTCGGCGATGTCTCGAAGGCCGACGCCGGGGACGAGGCGGTCAAGAAGATGTTCAGCCCGGAATTCCGCAACCGGCTCGATGCGATCGTGCCGTTCGCTTACCTCGGGACCGAGGTGATCGCGCGGGTGGTCGAAAAGTTCGTGCTGCAGCTCGAGCTGCAGCTGGCCGAACAGAACGTCCACATCCAGTTCGATGGCGATGCCCGCGAATGGCTGGGCAAGCGCGGCTATGACAAGCTCTATGGCGCGCGGCCGATGGCCCGGCTGATCCAGGAAAAGGTCAAGCAACCGCTGGCCGAGGAACTGCTGTTCGGCAAGTTGCGCCATGGCGGCGAAGTCCACGTCTCGGTCAAGGACGAGGCGCTGAGCTTTGAACTGACCCCGGCACCGCCCAAGCTCGATCGCCGGGCCAAGAAAGCCGCCGAGGCTGCGGAAGCGGTCAAGCCCAAGCCGAAGCGCAAAGGCAAGGCCGCCCCGGAAGCGAGCGGCGACTAAAGCCTGACCCTTCGGCCACTGGAACAAAGCGCCGGCCATCGCCATTTACCGTGGCGATGGCCGCGCCGTTTTCCTGGATCCGGGCGGAGCCGATGGGCATCCGCATTGTTCCGGCCGATTGCTGGATCGATCCGGCGCGGGCCGTCGAAACCGCGCTGGTAACCCACGGCCACGCCGATCACGCGCGCGGTGGGCACACCACCACAATCGCGACGCCCGGCACCCTGGGAATCATGGAGGTGCGTTATGGCGTCACCAGCGGCGCAGTGCCGGTTGCCTATGGTGAAACGCTGAACCTGGCCGGCGGGGTCCGCGCGAGCTTCTTTCCGGCCGGCCATGTGCTGGGATCGGCACAGATCCTGCTCGAACATGCTGGCGAACGGGTGGTGATCACCGGCGACTACAAGCGCCGCCCCGATCCAACCTGCCCGCCGTTCCAGCCGGTCCGCTGCGACGTGTTCATCACCGAGGCAACCTTCGGCCTGCCGGTGTTCCGGCACCCGCCAATCGACCTGGAAATCGCCAAGCTGCTGGCAGCCCGCGCCGCCAATCCCCAGCGCTGCGTGCTGGTCGGGGCCTATGCGCTGGGCAAGGCGCAGCGGGTGATCGCCGAGCTGCGGCTGGCCGGATACAACGCGCCGATCTACCTCCACGGCGCGCTCGAGCGGATGTGCCGGCTTTATGAAGAGCACGGGATCGATCTCGGCGAACTGCATCCGGTCGCGGGTCGGCCCAAGGCCGCGCTCGAAGGCCAGATCGTGCTGTGCCCGCCCTCCGCGCTCAACGACCGCTGGAGCCGCCGCCTGCCCGATCCGCTCACCGCAATGGCCTCGGGCTGGATGCGGATCCGCCAGCGCGCCCGCCAGCGCAATGTCGAGCTGCCGCTGATCGTGTCCGACCATGCCGACTGGGACGAACTGACCGCGACGATTGCCGAGATCGACCCGGCCGAGACCTGGATCACCCACGGCCGCGAGGATGCATTGCTGCGGTGGTGCGCGCTGAACCAGCGCAGGGCCCGTGCGCTGGCGCTGGTCGGGTACGACGACGAGGACGACTAGGCGTTGGAAGAGTTCGCCGCCTTGATCGATGCCCTGGTCTATACCGGCGGGCGCAATGCCAAGCTGGCGCTGATCGCTGACTATCTGCGCCGCACCACCGATCCCGATCGCGGCTGGGCGCTCGCCGCGCTGACCGATGGGCTCGATTTCAAGGCGGTCAAGGCGGGAACGGTCCGCGCGCTGATCATGGCCCGGATCGATCCCGAGTTGTTCGCCCTGTCGCGCGAATTTGTCGGCGATACCGCCGAAACGGTCAGCCTGCTCTGGCCCGACCCGATCGGCGAAACGCCCGCTCCCCCGTCGGTCAGCGAAGCGGTCGCGGCCTTGACCGCGATGACCCGCGCGAGCGTGAACACCGAACTGCCCGCGCTGCTTGACCGGCTCGATAGCAACGGCCGCTTTGCGCTGCTCAAGCTCGCCACCGGGGCGATGCGGATCGGCGTCTCGGCGCGGCTCGCCAAGGTCGCCTTCGCCCAGGCCTTCGCGGTCAGCATCGACGCGGTCGAGGAGCACTGGCACGGCCAGACCCCGCCTTACGCCGCGCTGTTCGATTGGGCGGCGCATGGTGCCGAGCCTCCCAGCGCCGACCATCTCCCGCTGTTCCGCCCGTTCATGCTGGCCCATCCGCTCGACCAGACCGTGATCGACCTGAACGAATATGCGGCGGAATGGAAATGGGACGGGATCCGCGTCCAGCTGGTCCATGTTGCGGGCGAAAGCCGACTCTATTCGCGGTCGGGCGATGACATCTCCGCGACCTTCCCCGAAGTGACCGCTGCGTTGACGATCCCGGCGGTGCTCGACGGCGAACTGCTGGTGCGCGGCAGTCATCAGGGCGGCGCGGCAGGCGGCGCGGCCAGTTTCAATGCCTTGCAGCAGCGCCTCGGGCGCAAGACCGTGTCGAAAGCGATGCTGGCGGACTATCCGGCCTTTGTCCGGCTCTACGATCTGCTGGTGCGCGAGGAGATCGGAAGAGCGTCGTGTA
>CALCQB010000050.1 GCA_937897535.1 uncultured Novosphingobium sp.
AAGTGTGACTGGAGTTCAGACGTGTGCTCTTCCGATCTGAACACTGCAGCGAGGGCCGGGCCATCACAGATATCGACCTGATGGAAATGATGCCGGTTCGATTGCCGCGCATCGGCCAGCGAGGCGAGGTTGCCGGCATAGGTCAGCTTGTCGACATTGCAAACCTCGGCCGAAGTTTCGGCGATCAGTTGGCGGACCAGCGCCGAGCCGATGAAACCGGCACCGCCGGTAACGAGGATCCGTTGGGGGGCGGGCATGGTTGGTCAGGGCTCCAACGGGGCGAGAGGCGTACCGTCATAGGCAAAGACTGCAGGAAAGTCTCGCAAGCCAGGCAGGGTCAGGTCCTTTTCGGACAGGACGGGCTCAATCCCGTCCAGCGGCCAGGCAACGCCGATTTCCGGGTCGTTCCAAATCACTCCGGTCTCACACTCCGGGGCGTAATAGTCGCTGCATTTGTAGAAGACCTCGGCATTGTCGGTCAGCGTGATGAATCCGTGGGCAAAGCCGATCGGGACATAGAGTTGCTCACCGCCCTCAGCCGAAAGGGTGGTTCCGACCCACTGTGCGAAGGTTGGCGATTCGCGGCGCAGATCGACCGCGACATCGAAGATCGCCCCGCTCAGGCAGCGGACCAGCTTGACCTGGCCATGGGGCGGCAATTGGCAGTGCAACCCGCGCACGGTTCCGCGCGTTAGCGACAGGCTGTGATTGTCCTGAACAAACAAATCCATGATGCCGAGCTCGGCAAAGCTGCGGGCGTTGTAGGTTTCACTGAACCATCCGCGCGCGTCGGCAAAGCGGCGGGGCCGAATCAGTTTCGGGATCACGCAGCCAAGTCTCCGCCAACACGGACAAATTCCGAATTACAGATTTGTTTCAAGATTTTGGACATGACAAAGTCATTATGCCGCCTTAGTCAGCCTGACCAGCCCCCAATGCGGGCGGGTTCGTTTTTTGCATGAACAGGCTGGGGATCAGCGCGCCGATGGCACCGAACAGGCTCCGTTTGCAGCGCAAGAGCGCTTGGCTTAGCCCCTTGAATCAGCTGGCTCTGGCGATTCTTGCCTGCGTGATCTGGCCGTTCCTCTTGACTGCCCGGTTCCTGCCCGACGGCTGGCGCGACTATGTTGCCCAGAATACCCTGATAGCCTGCCTGATCGCGCTGGTTCTGGGGTTTACGCTGCACCGTTCGTTCAGCAAGCTGCCGGGTACCTACGAAAGCTTTGGCATTCTTCCGGGTTATCTCGGATCGTTCGGGCTGGTCCTGGCGGCGATCCTGCTGCTGCGGATCGAATACACCCGGGCCTTGCTGCTGCTGAGCTTCTTCGCCTGCGTGGTCTGGTTCTTCATGGTTTATCTGGTGGTCCAACGCAAAACAGTGCTGCGGCTAGGCACGATTCCCGGCGGCCGCGTTCCGCCGTTTGCCGATCTGGAAGGCGTGGTCAGCAAGCGGCTGCAGATCGATTCGGCGGTTGACGATGTAGATGCGATCACCGCCGATTTTCGCCATGACTACAGCGATGAATGGGAAGCGCGGATTGCTGACTACACGCTGGCCGGAATCCCGGTCTATCATTCCAAGGACCTGTACGAATCGCTGACCGGCCGGGCCGAGCTTGAGAACCTGTCCGAAAACAATTTCGGGGCCCTTGGCCCGGCCAATTCGTGGATGCTGCCCAAGCAGTTGATCGATCTGGTCGCGGCGCTGGTGATCGGTCCGATCCTGCTGCCGATCTGCCTCGTCGCCGCAATCGCGATCCGGCTCGACAGCCCGGGACCCGCCCTGTTTCGCCAGTCGCGCATGGGTTACCGCGGCCATGAATTCACTGTCTTCAAGTTCCGCACGATGCGCGTCAACGGCAACGGTCACGCCAATGGCCGGGGCCCGGTCGATGACCTGATTACCAGGGCGGATGACAATCGAATCACCCGCGTCGGCCGGTTCCTGCGCTTCACCCGGATCGATGAACTGCCGCAGCTGATCAACGTCCTGCGCGGTGAAATGAGCCTAATCGGGCCGCGACCCGAAGCGACCGGCCTGTCCGACTGGTATCAGGCCGAAGTGCCGTTCTACCGCTATCGCCATATCGTCAAACCCGGCATCACCGGCTGGGCTCAGGTCAACCAGGGCCATGTCGCCGGGGTCGACGATATCAAGATGAAGCTGCAGTACGACTTCTACTACATCCGCAATTTCTCGATCTGGCTCGACATCCTGATCGTGATGAAGACGATCAAGACGATGCTGACCGGCTATGGTCACAAGTAAAGGCATTCCATGAAAGTGCTTTCCCCGCGCGTTGCCGTGATCGGCCTTGGCTATGTCGGCTTGCCGCTCGCCCTGGCGCTGGCGCGCAAGTTTGAGACCCACGGGGTCGATGTCGACAAGGGCCGGATTGCCGAACTGCGCGCCGGGCATGACCGGACCGGCGAGATCGACGGTCCAGTGCTGACCGCAAGCCCGATCAACCTGCACGAAGGCATCGAAGCGGCCCCACCGTGCGATTTCTATATCGTCACCGTGCCGACCCCGATCGATCGGCAGAACCGCCCCGACCTCGATCTGGTGGTTCGCGCCAGCCGTGCGGTTGGCGCGGTCCTGCCGGGCGCGGTGTCCGAAGGGCGGCGTCCGGTGGTTGTCTATGAAAGCACGGTCTATCCCGGCGTGACCGAAGATATCTGCGCGCCGGTGCTGGAAGCGGTTTCAGGCCACAAATGCGGCGAGGACTTCTTCCTCGGCTACAGCCCGGAACGGATCAATCCGGGCGACCGCGAACACACCATCGACAAGATTACCAAGGTGGTATCGGGCCAGACACCCGTCGAACGCAAGCGCGGCTGGCTGGCGCGGTTGCGGGGGCGCTGACAGGCTAAACCATGGCTTGACCTGAGGCGCTTGCAACGTAAGCAACCGGGCCATGACCACGCCCTTGCACCTGTTTAATTCGCTCACCCGCCAGCCGGAGCAATTCCGGCCCGTCCACCCGCATGAAGCGCGGGTCTACACTTGCGGGCCGACGGTCTATAACTACCCGCACATCGGCAATATGCGCGCCTATGTGTTCGCCGATCTGCTGGGGCGGACGCTCAGCTGGAAGGGCTACAAGCTCACCCATGTGATCAACATCACCGACGTTGGCCACCTGACCGACGATGCTGATGCGGGGGAGGACAAGCTGGAGAAGGCGGCGGCAGCGTCCAAGCAGAGCATCTGGGATATCGCCGCGCATTACACCCAGGCCTATTGGTCCGATGTCGCAGCGCTCAATATCCGCCAGCCGGCGCATTGGTCGATCGCGACCGACTATGTGCCCGCGATGATCGAATTTGCCGAGTCTATCGCGGCCAAGCACTGCTACGAACTGGACAGCGGGCTCTATTTCGATGTCTCGACCGTGGCCGATTACGGCCGCTTGGCACGCGCGAAAACCGATGAGGGTGAGGGGCGGATTGAAGCTGTCGAGGGCAAGCGCAACGCCGCCGACTTCGCCATCTGGCGCAAGACCCCCCCGGGTGAAAGCCGCGCGATGGAATGGGATTCGCCATGGGGCAAGGGTGCGCCTGGCTGGCATCTGGAATGTAGCGTGATGAGCGGGCAACTGCTCGGCTTCCCGTTCGATGTGCACACGGGCGGGATCGACCACCGCGAGATCCACCACCCCAACGAAATCGCTCAGAACCAGGCCTTTTGCGGCAGCGACCATTCCGGCGCGAAGCTGTGGATGCATAACAACTTCCTGGTCGAACGCTCTGGAAAGATGAGCAAATCGT
>CALCQB010000051.1 GCA_937897535.1 uncultured Novosphingobium sp.
CCTCGCTGTGGCCGGCCAGGTTGTTGAGCAGCGATGCGTGAGTGACCGCAACCCCGTGCGGAAAGCGGGTCGATCCGCTCGAATACTGGAGGTAGCAGATGTCGTCCGGGCGGGATTCGGGCAGGGTGCAATCGGCCGCTTCGGTGCCGGCAAAGTCTTCCCAGACGATTCCTTCGCAGCCCTGGCGATCGGCGGCGGCCTTGGTCATCTCGGCGATTTCGGCCGGGTAGAACAGCACCTTGGGGTCGCTGCTGGCGAGCTGGACCGCCAGTTGGTCGATATAGGCTTCCTTGCCGCCGAAGCTGGTCGGCAGCGGCAGCGGCACCGGCCAGGCCCCGGCATAGATGCAGCCGCAGAACAGCGCGGCGAATTCGGGGCCAGTCTCGGCGATCAGGGCGACCCGGTCATCCTTGGCAATGCCGTGGGCGATCAGCCTACGCGCCATCGCGAGCGCATCGTCGCGCAGTTCGCGGAACGGATAGACCCGCTTCAGCGTGCCGCGCGGATCGTGGAAATTGAGTCCGCGCTTGCCCTGCGCCGCATAGTCGAGCGCTTCCCCGAAAGTCGCGAAATCCGAAAAACGGCGCGGCAGGTCGTCTTCGTTGGGTGTCGGCACAAGTGCCGCACCAGCATTCGGCTCCAGCAAGGAAGCATCGGTCATGCGCGAAAACCCGTTCTTTTTCAATGCACTGTGCCGCTTTTGCGACATCGGCGCGATCCAAGCCCAGCACCGTCCCGAAAAGCCGGTGCCCACAGGCTTTCCCAATTGCGGCACAGTGTGGCACGAATATGGCCGATGACTGGCCCCAGGATGAACAAGCCGCGCGAAAAACGACCGCCCAAGCCGCTCGACGCCGCACGGCTCGAAGAGCTGGCGCTGGCCTATGTCGCGCGCTTTGCGACCAGCGCGGCCAAGCTCGAGGACTATCTGCGGCGCAAGCTGCGCGAGCGGGGCTGGGAGGGCGAGGGCGATCCGCCGGTCGCGGCGCTGGCCGCCCGCTTCGTCGAAGCCGGATTTGTCGACGACCGCGCCTATGCCAGGGCCAAGAGCGGCAGCCTGCTGCGGCGTGGCTATGGCCAGCGGCGGATCG
Source organism: uncultured Novosphingobium sp. (assembly GCA_937897535.1). GTDB lineage: Bacteria > Pseudomonadota > Alphaproteobacteria > Sphingomonadales > Sphingomonadaceae > Novosphingobium. Next base: position 1,092 of record CALCQB010000051.1, read on the forward strand.
GGCAGGCGCTCCACGCCGCCGGGATCGACGAGGAAGTGCGCGAGGAAGTGCGCGCGGGCGAGGGCGAACAGCGCCAGGCCGCGCTGGCGATGGCCCGCAAGCGCCGGTTCGGGCCGTTCGGAGCGAGCGTGCCCGATCGGCCCCAGCGCGAAAAGCAGATCGCGGCGCTGCTCCGTGCCGGACACCGGCTGGACAGCGCGCGCGAATTGGTCAATTCCCCCAGCGAACAGGCCGCGCTCGACTGGGCCGGCCAAGCCGATGGGGACGACGAATGATCCGTGGATTTCTGCTGACCGGACTGGCGATCGCGCTGGCCGCCTGCTCGCCGAGCAGCAACGAGGCGACAGCTCAATCGACTCAAGCCGCGCCGTCGGTCCATCCGATCTCGGGCCTGCCGGTGGTGCCGCTCAAGATCCGCCACGGCAGCAAGACCTTCGAATTCCGGGTAGAAGTTGCGCGGACCGAGCCAGAACAGGCCAAGGGCCTGATGTTCCGCACCGCGATGGCCCCCGGCGAAGGCATGATCTTCCCGTTCGATCCCCCGCGCGGCGCCAGCTTCTGGATGCGCAACACCGTGATCCCGCTCGACCTGATCTTCGTCGCCCCCGACGGCCGGATCAGCAACATTGCCGCCAACGCGATCCCCTACGACGAAACCCCGCTGAGTTCGGTCGGCGATGCCAAGGCCGTGCTGGAACTCAACGGCGGCCGCGCGGCGCAGCTGGGTATCGTGGCGGGGGATAAGGTCGAGTGGTAGGTCAATCAGCCAAGGGCGAGTGACTGCACATGAATGAGCTTTTCATGGCATTGGGAGCGGCTGTGTCTTCGATTTGTGGCGAGGACTTCGAGGAAGCAACAGTGCATGCCGACGTATTCGACACCCACACCAAGACTGAGTATTACTGCAAGCGCCGCGGGGGCAAGGACGTATTTGTTGAAAGCGAACCAGGCGACAATTTTACGGTCTATTCCGCTTTGAAACAAATCAAGGAGGGCATGGGGAATTCCTGGACGCGCTGCGTGTTTATCCTTCGCGCAGGGGGCAAATTTACGTTCGAAACAGAACTTGTCGATAATCCGCTCGAAGGCGACGATCCCGAAAGCGCGTTTTGATTGAGAGGCCGCAATCAGTTTATTCTGACCCGCCTGAGCCAAGAGTGAAGCGCGCGGTCATTTTCCTGCAGCCCAAACTTCACACGGTCCCCCTTTCGCCCCCCGACCAATTCCGCTAACCGCCCACCATGGGATTCTTCGGCAAGCTCTTCACCTGGTGGAACGGTGCGACCGTTACCACGCTGCTCAATTCGGCGCTGACCGGCGAGAAGGTCGGGACCGATGCGCAGGGCAACGCCTATTTTCGGGCGAAGAAGCCCTATCCCAAAGGCCATCCCTTTGCCGGGAGCGAGCGCCGCTGGGTGATCTACAACGGTGCCAACGATGCCAGCCGGGTTCCGGCCGAGTGGCACGGCTGGCTGCACGGGGCGTTCGCGGGCGTGCCCGAATCGAACCTGCCCGCGCCGCGGATCTGGGAGGTGGACTATACCCCCAATCCCACCGGCACCCCGCTGGCGCATCGTCCGCACCACGGACGGGCCAAGGGCGATTACGAGGCATGGTCGCCGGACGCCTGATGCGCCGCGCTGCTTTCCTGCTTCTGGCGCCGCTGGCGCTGGCTGCCTGCCAGGGCGGTGACGGAGCCGACGCGACCGCGACCGAAGTTCCCAAGGAAGCCGCCGGCCAGGCGGTTTCGGGCGCGGTCGTCGAAAGCGAATACGGCACCCCGGTGAAAGACCGGGTGGCGACGCTCGGCCTGCTCAACAAGCGCAACAACCTGTCGCAGGACGTGGTGCTCAAGACCGGCGAGGCCAAGCGGATCGGCAATGTCACGATCAAGCTGGCCAGCTGCGAGCGCAGCCTGCCTTGGGAAAGCCCGCCCGAAGTGGGGGCTTTCGTCCAGGTCTTCGTCGAGGAACGCGCCGCCGCCGATCAGCCGCTGGCCTGGCGCAAGATCTTTTCCGGCTGGCTGTTCAAGAATTCGCCCAGCCTCAACGTGGTCGAGCATCCGGTCTATGACGTCTGGGTCAAGAGCTGTGCGATGAAGTTCCCGGGCGAGGAAGACAGCCCGGCCCCGGCGGCATCCGCCAGCAGCGCGGCAAAACCGTCCGGCAGTGCCAGCCCGGC
>CALCQB010000052.1 GCA_937897535.1 uncultured Novosphingobium sp.
CGGGATGGGCACTGTCGCGGACCTCGACGCTGACGATGTTGGGGCTGCTGACCGGAACCAGCTTGCCATATTTCGCAACATCGCGGGTGGGATCGAGCAGCGCGCCGAGCGGGCTGTTGCGAATCGGCCAGCGCTGGACCTGGCGGACCTGGTAGTCGACGAAGGTAAACGCCGCGCCGTCCGAGACGATCAGGAACGGAACGCCTTTTTCATACTGGAAGCGGATTCGGCCGGGGCGCTTGAGCGTCATCACCCCGCCCAGCCGCTTGCCGTTGCGATCGGTCTGGACGAAATTGGCGCGCATCGTGGAGATTCCGCGCAAGGCTGCGACGGCGGCGGCCATGTCGCCCGATTGGGCCTGGGCGGCGGGCGCGGTGGCAACGATCAGCGCGGCCGGGGCGGAAACGGCAAGAGCCGCCGAAACGGCGGCTCCCAGCGTAAACGGGAAGTGCTTGGTCTTGTTCATGGCTCACCTGCTAGAGGAAGCCCGTTGAACTCGCAATGAACCCTGGTTGTTCCCGGGGTTCAGCCTGGCCCGTGCCGCGCGCCGCGCAGCCGGGCCAGCCAGATCACTTGATCTTGGCTTCCTTGAACTCGACGTGCTTGCGCACGACGGGATCGTACTTGTTGAACACCATCTTCTCGGTGGTGTTGCGCGGGTTCTTCTTGGTCACATAGAAGAAGCCGGTGTCGGCAGTGGAGACCAGCCGGATCTTGACGGTTGCGGGCTTCGCCATGGCGCTTGTCCTGAACTTTCGATTCGGGCGCTAAGGCCCCTGAAAACTGTGAAGGCGGCACGCCTGCGCCGCCCCGGAAGGCCGCGCCAATGCGTCAGGGCCACCCGAAAGTCAACCCTTGCCGCGCTTTTCGCGCGTCTCATAGGGCGGGATCGGGCCGAGCACCGCAAAGCTCTCTTCCACCGGCTCCTTGCCGAGCGGGGCGAACGCGATCGGATCGGGTTCGACCCGGGTATCGGGCAGCCGGTCGAGCAGGTCGCGAATCAGTGTCAGGCGGCCGCGACGCTGGTCGTTGAAATCGACCAGGGTCCATGGCGCGACCTTCGAATGGCT
>CALCQB010000053.1 GCA_937897535.1 uncultured Novosphingobium sp.
GACCGGGTCCTGCTGCGGATGGATGCGATCATCGGTTCGATGACGCCGAAGGAACGGACCCGTCCCGAACTGCTCAATGCCAAGCGCAAGATCCGGGTCGCCAAGGGCTCGGGCGTGCAGGTTCAGGACGTCAACAAACTGCTCAAGATGCACCAGGAAATGGAGCGCGCGATGAAGCAGATCAAGAAGATGGGCGGTCTTGGTGGCCTCGCCAAGCTGTTCGGCAAGGGTGGCCTGGGCGCTGCGATGCCGGGACTTGGCGGCAGTGGCGGCGGGGGCCTTCCCGGCCTTGGCGGACCGGGCCTGCCCCCCCATCTCAACAATTTGAAAAAGAAATAATCGATTAATTCCGTTTATCAGAAAGGTAGTTCAAATGTCTGTATCTCTTCGTCTTTCACGTGGCGGCTCCAAGAAGCGCCCCTATTACAAGGTCGTCGTTGCCAACAGCCGCGCCCCGCGTGACGGCAAGTATCTCGAGCAGGTCGGCACCTACAACCCGCTGCTGGCCAAGGACGATGAAAATCGCGTCCGCCTGGTCGAAGACCGCGTCCGCTACTGGCTCGGCGTCGGCGCCCAGCCGACCGACCGCGTCGCCCGGATGCTCGACAAGGCCGGGATCAAGGAACGCGCCGCGACCAACAACCCCAACAAGGCCGAGCCGGGCAAGAAGGCCAAGGACCGCGCCGAGGACAAGGCCTCGAAGGCTGCTGAAGCCGCTGAAGCGGCCGCTGCTGCTGCTGCCGCTCCGGTGGTTGAAGAAGTGGTCGAAGAAGTTGCGGCTGTTGAAGAAGCTGCGGTCGAAGCACCTGCGGTTGAAGAAGCCGCTGTCGAAGCTCCGGCTGAAGAAGCTGCTCCTGAAGCGCCTGCCGCTGAAGAAGCTGCTGCCGAGGAAGCTCCGGCTGCCGAAGCCAGTGAAGAACAGGCCGAAGGCTAAGTCTTGGCCGACAATCGCCCCGTCACGCTGGCCGCCATCACCGGCGCGCACAGCCTGACCGGCGAAGTCCGGCTCAAGCTGTTCGGTGAAGGCGTGGGGTCGCTCAAGCGATTCCGCGCCTTCAACGATGGGGCCCTGACGCTGGAGAAGCTCAAGGACGACGGCAAGGGCGGCGCGATCGCCCGCTTTGCCGAAGTGGCCGACCGCACCGCTGCCGAGCGCCTGCGCGGCACCGCGCTGACCGTTCCCCGCGACGCGCTGCCGCCGCTGAGTGAGGGCGAATATTATTACGCCGACCTGATCGGCCTGCCGGCCGTTTCGACCGAGGGCGAGCCGCTTGGCACTTGCGTGGCGGTCGAGAACTTCGGGGCCGGCGATGTGCTCGAGATCCAGCGCCCGTCGCTGGACGGAACGCCCGGCAAGAAATTCATGGTGCCGATGCGCGAAGAGGCAGTGCCCGCCTGGGACGGCACGCAGATCGTGATCAGTGCAGGCTTTGCAGCCGAGGATTGATCGGCTAGCCAGTTCCGATGTTCATCGTCATCGGCTTGCTGATCCTCGTGGCGATCCCTGCAGCGTTTGCCGCATCGACCGCCTTGGCCTTGCGGACATTTGCACCGCGCTGGAGCCTGCGTCGCCGGACTGCCGTGGCGGCGCTGACGGCCGGATTTCTGCCGATGCTACTGCCGATAATTGCCGCTGTGACGGATGACGGCAATCAAGCCGTGTTCGCGTCGGTGGCGTCCATTTTGATCGGTGGCCTGTTCTTCTCCATGGTCATCGGCTTGCCGATCGCCTTGGCGATTGGCAGGCGCAAGGGCAGGGCAGATGCCGATCCGGCGACCTTCGACTAGCCGTTCGTCTTCACCAGCTTCTCGAGTTCCTGCCCGAACGCTTTCAGATCGAAGTTCTGCGGATCGTCGTGGGCCTCGGGAATGGTTGAATCGACGGTGTTGTGCTGCGCCGGGATCAGCCAGCGCCCGGCCCGCGCGCTGACATAGACGTAGAGCGCCGCCAGCATCCGGTACTGCTCGCGGGTGAAGCCGGGTTTGGGGCCATAAGTCTGCCCGCGGCTGGTCGCGCCGGGCAAGAAGCGCCGCGGCTGGACCGTTTCGATATGGACGAACCGCCCGCGCGCCCTGGGGCCGACCACCCGGCTCTCCAGCTTGGTCGCGCGCCAGCCTTCCTGGAACTCGTGCCCGGCCCAGATCTGCCCGACCCGGTTGAGGAAGATATGCGCCACCGGCTCGCGCGCGAAGGTGCCGTTCATGTACGGCGTGAAATCGTTGACCTTGAGATCCTGGTTGAGCCGCTTGGG
>CALCQB010000054.1 GCA_937897535.1 uncultured Novosphingobium sp.
GATCTACACAGGCGAAGACACTCTTTCCCTACACGACGCTCTTCCGATCTGCCGTGGTCGAGGCAATGAAGATGGAAAACATCCTCCGCGCCGAGAAGAGCGCGACGGTCAAGAAGGTCAACGCCAAGGCCGGGGACAGCCTGGCGGTCGACGCGGTGATCCTGGAGCTGGAATGAGGCGGTGAGCACGGTCTGGACCATCGGCTATGAGCAGACGACGATGGGAGACTTCCTCGCCGCGCTGACCGCTGCCGGGGTCGAGGTCGTCGCCGATGTCCGCGCCATCGCCGCGTCACGCCGACCGGGCTTCTCCAAGTCGGCGCTCGCCGCGAACCTCGCCGAGGCCGGGATCGGCTACGTCCATTACCGCGCGCTCGGCACTCCGGCCGAGGGCAGGGCGGCGGCGCGGGCAGGTCAACATGCCAAGCTGGAAGCGATCTATGCCGGGCAGCTTGAACTGCCCGAAGCCATTGCGCAGGGCGCGGCGCTGGCCGATCTGGTCGGCGAGAAGCGCACCGCGCTGCTTTGCTACGAACGCGATCCATCCTGTTGCCACCGCACGCTGCTGCGCCAAGCATTGTTGCCGCACACGGATGCAATCGACCTGTTTCCATGATCGGTTATTGCGAATATCGAAGAATTTCTGGGATTAACCTTGAATTCGCTGTCTAAAACCGCACGACTGCGCTAAGTTCGCATACAGAAGAGTGGCGGTTCCGGTCCGCGGAACAGCGCTGCCGTTCGGGTCACTGACGATCGAACGGGGGAGTTATCCCATGGCGCACAAGGGCATTGGTTATTTCGACAGCCGCGGCCACTTCTTCAAGACACCCGAAGAAGCGACCGCCAGCGACCTGGCGATGCTGCTGGGCAAGATCGGCGAGGGCGAAAGCCTGGCACCGGGTATAGCCAATCTGCTGCTCGAACGGCGGGTCGACCTTGAACGGATCTTTGTCGAGCATGACGAGCTCAAGTCCGTAGAGGCTGCGGCGCGGGCCAGCACGATCGCGGGCTCGGGCAATGTTACGCCGCTGCAGACGAGGGCTTCGCCGCCAGCCTGAGCGTGGTCCTGGGGATTGACCTGCTTTCCCTTTACGTTAAGGGAAAGTGAATGAGCTTGCCCCAGACCCTTGCCGCAGCGCGGCCGATCGACGGCGGCTTTGCCGTCACAGTGCCGACCGACTGGATGCAGGGGCGGACCAGCTATGGCGGGTTTTCGGCCGCGCTGGCGCTGGTCGCCGCGCAGCGCCTGGCGGACGACCTGCCGCCGCTACGCTCGGCCACGGTCAACTTCGTCGGACCGCTGGCGGGCGAGGTCGAGGTTCGGGCCAAGGTGCTGCGGCGCGGCCGCAACGCCAGCTGGATCAGCGCCGAGGTGGCGAACGAGGCCGGGGTCGGCCTGACCGCGACCTTCGTGTTCATGGGGCCAGTCGAGGCGAGCAGCCTGCACCTGCACGAGGTGCCGCTGCCGGACCATGCGGTGCCGCTCGATCAGGCCATTCCGCTGCCCGAGCGCGCCGGACCGAGCTTTGCGCCCAACTTCGAGCGCCGCTTCGCCCAGCCGCGCAGCGATGCGAAGGTGCCTGAAATCCTGTGGTGGGAGCGGCTCAAGGACGTCGAGGGACTCGATCCGATGGTCGCGCTGGTTCTGCTGGCCGATGCCCTGCCGCCCGGGGTCATGCCGCTGACCGGCCCGGCGCCGATCAGTTCGATGACCTGGCTGATCAACCTGCTGACCCCGCTGCCGACTACCGACGACGGCTGGTACCTGCTCCAGGCCAAGGGCAACTATGCCGAGAAGGGCTGCTCGAGCCAGGACATGGCGATCTGGAACACACGCGGCGAGGCGGTCGCGGTAGGGATGCAGTCGATCGCGATCTTCGGCTAGATCGCCGCGAGCCGTTTGCCGACCACCGCGCGGAACACCACGAAGCCGACGAGGCCCACCGCGGCCGAGGCCACGTGGATCAGCCAGAAGCTGGGCGTGTCCATCGTCGAATACCAGCCGCCGATGATCCCCACGGTCTTGTTGGCGGTGAAGAAGGTCAGGTAATAGACACCGACCACCGTCGCGACGATCGCCTTGGGCGCGACCTTGGTGAACAGCGCCAGGCTGACCGGCATGATGTGGGCAAACCCGATCGAGTTGAGCAGGTGGAACATCACCGGCCAGAACAGACCGATCTTGCCCGCGCCCTGCGTCAGCGCGGCAAACCACAGGCACAATCCGCCGCCGATCACGAACACGCTGCCAAAGATCATCTTGCCGATCTCGTCCGGCTCCCACTTGCCGTGATCGCTACGCCATTTCCAGTAAAGCGCGACCGCGGCGAGCATCGCAAAGCTCAGCGCGGCGTCGATTGTGATCATGTAGCTGGTTGGCAGGGTGGTGCCGAAGAAGGTCAGCTGGAAATGCTCGTCCGCCCAGACCAGATAGGCGTTGAAGATCTCCTGGTTGGTCAGCATCGCCAGCGCGAGGATCGGGATCAGCATGAGGAGGGCGAATACGCGCGGTCGATCCGCCGGGGCGACCGCGATGAGCAGGCCAATCGCGACCCCGAATCCGACCTGTCCGGAAATTCCGGCAGCCGATATTGCCTCAACCGAGGGTGCAACAAGCCGCAACAACACGGCGATCGCCGCCGCAGCACCCAGCATCAGCGGATAGTTGACCCCCGCAGCCGAGGCCGCGGCATCCTTGACGCGATCTTCGCTCGGCAGCCACGGCCCGGCCTTGATGTAGAGCAGCAGGCCAAGCACCATCACTACCCCGGCGGTGCCGAAGCCATAGTGCCAGCCGACCTTCTCGCCGAGCGTGCCGGAAATCAGCGGGGCGATGATCACGCTGACGTTGATCGCGATATAAAAGATCTGGAAGGCCATCGCGCGGCGCAGGTCATCCGGCTTGTAGAGTTCGCCGACCTGGCTGGCGATATTGCCCTTGAACAGCCCGACACCGACAATCAGCGAGAGCAGCGCGAACAGGAAAAGGCCCTGGAAGGCCATCAGGAAGTGGCCGATAGCCATCACCACTGCGCCCGCCAGCAGGGTCGTGCGCCGGCCCAGCCAGCGGTCCGCGATCAGTCCGCCGGCAATCGGGGTGAGGTAGACCAGGCTTGAGTAGTCGCCGAAGATCGCCGAAGCGAGCGGCTGGCCTTCCTTGCCGCCATAGGCCGCCTGCTGCAGCCAGCTCAGCCCGATAACTCCGCCGATATGCTCTGGCAGCAGCAGGTACTTGACCATGTACAGCACCAGCAGGGTCTGCATCGAATAGTAGGAGAACCGCTCACACCCCTCGACGAAGGCGAGATAGCCGAGGCCCTTGGGATGGCCCAGGAACGCGCGGTCGTGCGGCGGGGCCTCGAACTCGGGCGTGGCTTCGGCTGCGGTCATTGCGGGTCCCCGGTGGTTTCGTTTGAAACGATGGCTAACCGCTTAGCTCCGACCCCGCAACTCCTCGTCGAGGAAATCCGCAACTTCATCGAGGCTCACATCGCGCGCCAGGAAGGCGTCGCCAATTCCCCGCATCAGCACGAACGGCAGGGTGCCGGCGTCCATCTTCTTGTCGTGCAGCATGTGCGCGGCCAGCGTTTGCCCGGTGCAATTGAGGCCCAGCGCAGCAATCTCTGTCGGCAATCCGGCGCTGGCGATGGCCGGGATCGCGGCGCTGAGTACGCTGGGCCTTGGAGCCATCTCGGCAGGAATCGGCAACCCGGCATTCTGGTTCATCGCAATCTATCTTGGCGTGGCCGGCGTCGCGCCGACACTGGCGGTCGGCGTTGAGCGCCTGTTCGGCACTGCTGCCTACCCCCCGATCATGGGCCTGGTCGGACCGTTCCTGCTGCTCAGCGCCTTTTCGGGCGCGGGGACCGGCTGGCTGCGCGATCATCTGGGCAGCTACCTACCGGTCTTCGCTATCATTGCCGCCTTGTGTGCTGTGTCGCTGGTCGCTTCGCTGCTTTTGATGCGGCGACCTTTGATGGAGGAATAGCACATGGCTGCCGATCGTAATTGTTCGCGCACGATCTGCAATCCGCTGGATCTGCCTTACCGGCTGCAAAATCTCTCGGTCGGTCCCAGGCGCTTCGTCTGCCGCGAGGCTGCCGAAACTGACTCGGAACCGATCCGAAACCCATGGAC
>CALCQB010000055.1 GCA_937897535.1 uncultured Novosphingobium sp.
CTCGAAGTGGCACAGCATCTGGGCGAGAATGCCGTCCGCACCATCGCCATGGACTCGACCGAGGGCCTCGTGCGCGGCCAGCGCGGTCTCACCCAGCCGGGCGACGAACCAGACGTCGATCGCATAGACCAGCATCTGCAGCAGGTTGGCAGCCGCCAGCGGCACCGCCAGCAGCAGGGTTTCGCGCAGTTCGGAGCGCCAGGGTCCAGGGGAAATCGGATCGGCCATGCAGCCGGCCCCGATAAGAGGACCAGCCCCGCCGACAAAGCGGAATTCGACGCCACTCGGCACTTTGCCCGCCGTCCGTGCGTTTCATGCAACGCCTGCTTTGACAAAGCCACTTCCAGCGTCGCCACTAAACAGGCAAGAAGGCGGCACATTCACGTGGGCTGATGCCGAAGGCCACAGACCACAATTCAAGAAGGGACCCGTTCGATGCGCCTTTTCACCGCAAACCTTGCCCTGACCGGCCTTGCCCTGGCGCTGGCGGCCTGCGGCTCGCCCTCGGCTGACAAGGCTGCCGACACTTCGGCCCCGGCGGCCAGTGAACCCAGCGCCGCCGCGACCGTGGCCGAAGCCGGAGCCAAGCCCGCCGCATTCGGCCAATGCGCAGCCTGCCATTCGGTCGAGCCGGGCAAGCACGCGGTCGGGCCAAGCCTGGCCGGCGTCTACGGCACCAAGTCGGGCGAGATCGCGGGCTATGCCTTCTCCGACGCGATGAAGGGGGCCAAGCTGACCTGGGACGACGCGACGCTTGATACCTACCTGACCAATCCGATGAAGATGGTCCCCGGCACCAAGATGACGTTTGCGGGTCTGTCCGACCCGGCCAAGCGCAAGGAAGTGATCGCGTACCTGAAGACGCTGAAGTAAGCGCAGTTCATCGCGGGCGAGCAATATCTGGTTTTGCTTGTTGCCCGCGCCGATCAGGGTCAGTCTCTCCACCAAGGGAGTGACGTCATGCGCAAGCAGCAAGGTTCCGGGCCCGAACTCACCCGGCGGTCGATGATCGGTCTGGCGGGTGCGGCTGCGGCGGCTTCCGTAAGTGCAGGCGCGGAGCCAGCACAGGCGCGGGCCAACTCGATCGCCCCAACCGATTTGGTTTCGCTCGACGCAGTGGCACTCGCCTCGGCAATTCGCTCACGCCGGGTTTCATGCGTTGAGGTCATGACCGCTTTTCTCGACCAGATCGATCGGCACAATCCCGCAGTCAATGCCATTGTGGCGCTGCAGGATCGCGGCGCGCTGATCCGGCAAGCGACCGAACGTGACGCGCAGGCCAAGCGCGGGGATTGGCTGGGACCGCTCCACGGCTTTCCGCACGCGGTCAAGGATCTTGAGCCGGTCAAGGGCATCGTTTCGAGCCGTGGCTCACCGATCTTCCGGAATTTTGTACCGGCGGCCGACAGCCTGATGGTCGAGCGGCTGCGGCGGGCGGGCGTCATATTCATCGGCAAGACCAACACACCCGAATTCGGCCTTGGTTCGCATACCTACAACAAGGTCTATGGCACCACGCTCAATCCCTACGATGTGACCCGCTCCGCCGGGGGCAGCACCGGCGGCGGTGCAGCGGCGCTGGCGCTGCGGATGGTGCCGCTGGCCGATGGCAGCGACTTCGGCGGCAGCCTGCGCAATCCTGCCGCGTGGAACAATGTGCTGGGCCTGCGCCCGAGTTTTGGGCGGGTTGCAACGGCAGGGGAGGATGTCTGGACCCCGGGGCTATCCGTCAACGGGCCGATGGCGCGTTCGGTCCCCGATCTCGCCCTGTTGCTGAAGGTGCAGAGCGGTCATGATCCGCGCGCACCGTTGTCGATGGAAGCAATCAGTTTGAACGTCGATGACCTGTTGGCCAACATCAAAGGCATACGCATCGGCTGGCTCGGCGATTTCGGGGGATTTACCCCCTGCGAGCCGGTCGTGCTGGATACCTGCAGAGCGGCGCTCAAACAGTTCGAAGCGCTGGGCTGTGTGGTGGAGGATGCTGCGCCGGACATGCCGCTTGAGTCGGTCTGGCAGGCATTGCTGAAGTTGCGAGGATGGAATGCCGTCGGCAACTTGGCCGAACTCTACAACGCCCCGGAAAAGCGCGCGCTGCTAAGACCCGAAGCCATTTTCGAGATCGAAAGCGGTCTGAAGTTGACGGCATTCGAGCTTCGCGCCGCATCTGTCGTCCGGTCGCAATGGTACAGCGCGATTCGCCGGTTGTTTGCACGTTACGACATTCTGATGGCACCGGGTGCGCAGATCATGCCGTTCGATGCCCGCCTGGAATGGCCGCATGAAATCAACGGCATTGCCATGCGCACTTACCATGAATGGCAAAAGGGCCAGTTCCTGATCACCATGTCGGGATGCCCCTCACTGGCCGTACCCGCCGGATTCAGCCCACAAGGCTTGCCGATTGGCATCCAGATTGTCGCACCGATTTACCGGGAGCAGGCGTGTCTCCAGTTGGGGCATGCCTTTACCCAGGCGACGAAGCTGACCGCTACGCGCCTGCCGCCGCAACTGCGCATGTGACAATCGCCGGCAAGGCCCGGCGCTGACCACACAAAACGAAAAGGGCGACCCCGAGGGGCCGCCCTTCCATCTGCGGATGCTTCAAGACACCCGCAAAACTGTTCGAGCTTACTTGATCTCGACGGTACCACCGGCAGCGGTGACCTTGGCCTTGATCTCTTCGGCTTCAGCCTTGTTGACGCCTTCCTTGATCGCCTTCGGCGCGGCTTCGACCAGCGCCTTGGCTTCGGTCAGGCCCAGCGCGGTGATCGCACGGACTTCCTTGATGACGGCGATCTTGTTGCCGCCGTCGCCGGTCAGGATGACGTCGAATTCGGTCTGCTCTTCAGCAGCTTCGGCGGCAGCGGCCGGGGCAGCAGCCACGGCAACCGCAGCAGCGGCGGAAACGCCCCACGCTTCTTCAAGCGCCTTGGCAAGGTCAGCCGCCTCGAGGACGGTCAGCTTCGAAAGTTCTTCAACCAGCTTGGCAATATCGGCCATGATGTTTCACTCCAAATGTTTGATGGCCGGAGCGATGTGCCCCGGTAAATCGTTGAATGCGCGTCTTGTTCAAGCAGCCTTGGCGTAAGCGCCGAAGACCCGTGCCAGCTTGGCCGCCGGAGCGGTGGCAAGCTGGGCAATCTTCGTTGCCGGGGCCTGGACCAGCCCGATGATGGTGCCGCGCAGTTCGTCGAGCGACGGCATCGAGGCAAGCGCCTTGACCCCATCCGCGTTCAGAACCAGCGTACCCATCGAGCCGCCGACGATTTCGAGCTTGTCGTTCGTCTTGGCGAATTCGACCACGGCCTTGGCGGCAGCAACCGGATCGACCGAGCTGGCAAGCGCGGTCGGGCCGGTGAGCATGTCGCCCAGACCGACATAGTCGGTGTCCTGGATGGCAAGCTTGGCAAGACTGTTCTTCGCAACCTTGAAAGTAGCACCGACATCGCGGACCTTCAGGCGCAGGGCGGTGGACTGGGCCACCGTCATGCCGAGGTTGCGGGTGACGACCACCACACCAACTTCGCCAAAGACCGCGTTGAGCGATGCGACCGATTCGGCTTTCTGCGAACGATCCATGCCTAACTCCTTCTACATGGCCGCTAAGAGCGAACTCCGCACGGCCGGCTACGTTTGTCCGTGACCATGACGGCCACGGGCGAGTCCGTTTGCGAAGGGGAAGGAGCTGCGTCGAAACGCGGTTGGCACGCGCACTTGGCGCGGGCCGAAAAATCTCTGTCCCCGCCTAGGCTGCAAATTAAGAGGGGAACCCTCAGCAACTGTCTCGGACGGATGACTGGCACGCGAACGCGCCGGTCGGGGCGGGCCAATGGCGCAGCGGCAGTGGATTGTCAAGGCGGGCCTTCAGGCCGGATCGGCCCAGACCTGGATCGATTCGACGTCGTGCCAGCCATGCACCGTGATTGCTTGTCCGGGGTTGGTCTCGCGGGCAGGAACAATCGGATAGAACCCGGCCCGCCAGTGGCCTTCGGGATTGGAGCCGATCGGGTTTTCATAGATCGCACCAGCACCTAGCTCGACATGCATCCACTGGGCGATCCCGTTGACCTTGCCGCCGTGCGAGGCCAGCGTCACTTGCCCGCGTCCTTCCGGCGCGAGTTCGGCGGTGAAATCAAAGGTCAGCAGATCGGCCGGATCGCTGCGCAGGACAAAGTCGGGTCGCGCCGGACGCCGCAGGCGGGCGCGCTTGATGTGCCGATTGAACAGCGACAGGTCAAAACCCTCGACCTCACCCAAAGGAACAAAGGGTTCCGGCTCTTCGGCCAGCGCGGCCCGCACCGACGCGCGTTCGGGGACGACCAGCACGCCGGGCGCGGCGAGTTCGGCGCGGGCATGATTGAGCGCGGGCAGGACCCGTTCGCCCAGCACGTCGTGGGAGAGGATTTCGCTGACGATCAGGTCCGCCCCGCCGCCCAGATCGCGGATCCGGTCAAGCTTGCCCGAATGGCAGTTGTGTACGGTGATCCGATCGGCCAGGCCATTCGCCGCGACGATCTCGCGCGCGGTCCTGGCCAACTGCGGAACCATCTCGCAAGTATGGACATGGGCCGCCCCCGCGCGGGCCGCGATCATCGCCAGCAATCCCGAACCGCTGCCGATATCGAGCACCACCCGGCCCGGCGCGTAGGCCTCGATCGCCTGGCGATAGGCCTGGTTGCGCGGCCGGTCGCGCAGCATCGCATGGTGATAGACCGGCACCTTGAAGGCGCTGATCTGCTGCGCGAGGAAGGCGATCAAGGGATCGTCAGGCCTGGCCGCAACCGCATTGCGCGCCAGATCGAGCGCCTGGTCGCCCCGACCGCTATTGACCAGGGCCTGCCCCAGCTTGAGCAAGTGCGCGGGATGATCGAACAGCCGATCGCTGCGATCAGAATTCATGGCCGCGCCTCGCGCAGATCAGGCATTTCAACCGGTTGTTAACCATGGGCTGCAAAAGGTGAACTCCCGAAACTGAAATCCGAGGAACCATGGACACCGAGGCGCTTCAAATCAAGCCGCAGGGCGGCTGGCGCAAGCTGGTTCAACCGGCCGTCCTCGACCGGCTCGAGCAGGCCGCGGTCCTGGTGCTGTGGGTGTTCCTGGTCGAACGGGTCTGGGACAGCGCCAATCCGTTCGCCCCGCTGCTGCTGATTGCCGAGACGACTGTGATGTTCTTCGTGCTGATCCGTCGCCCGACCGAGGCAATCTCGGTCCGTCCCGGCGACTGGCTGATGGCTGCGGTGGCAACCGCCGCGCCGTTGCTGGCGGTTCCGGTGCCCAACCCCTGGCCCGCGCTCGCGCCGCTTGGGATCACCCTGGTGCTGGCGGGCAATGCCTTCCAGATCTGGGCCAAGTTTTCGCTGCGCCGCAGCTTCGGGGTCGCCCCGGCCAATCGCGGGGTCAAGGTTGGCGGACCGTACCGGCTGGTGCGGCACCCGATGTATGCCGGGTACTTCGCAACCCACGTCGGGATCATGCTGCTGATGCCGTCGCTGTTCAACCTGATGCTTTACGTGCTGTGCTGGTGGAGTCAGGTGCTGCGTCTGCTGGCCGAGGAGCGGATTCTGGGCGAGGATCCGGCCTATCGCGCCTTTGCCGAAACCACCCGCTGGCGGTTGCTGCCCGGCGTGTTCTGAACTTTCTCTGCCTGAGGGGGCACAAGCGAAGGGCCGCGCCTTCGGGGGGAAGCGCGGCCCTTCATTGCTTGGCCAAAAGGCGGAGGTTCTCTACTTTTCCGGCTGGTAGCCCAGCAAGTCACCGGGCTGGCATTCCAGTACTTCGCAGATCGATTCGAGCGTCGAAAAGCGCATCGCCTTGGCCTTGCCGGTCTTGAGGATCGAGAGGTTGGCGAGGGTAATGTCGACCCTTTCGGCGAGCTCGGTCAGGGTCATCCGCCGGGCGTGGAGCAGGTCGTCGAGCTTTACGGTAATCGCCATCACACGGTTCCTTCCAGCTCTTCGCACATCCGCGAACCCTCGCGGAACACCCGGGCGAGGATGAACAGGATCAGGGTCAGCAAGATCGGAAGAGC
>CALCQB010000056.1 GCA_937897535.1 uncultured Novosphingobium sp.
GGCTGCCGCCAACCTGATCTTCGGCAATCCCGCGACCGTGCTGGTCGGTGATTTCCTGTTCACCCGCAGTTTTGAACTGATGGTCGAGGATGGCAGCCTGAAGGTCCTCAAGATCCTCTCCGGCGCGAGCTCGGTGATCAGCGAAGGCGAGGTCGATCAGCTCACCGCCGCGCGCCAGATCGAGACCAGCGAGGAGCGCTACCTCTCGATCATCGGCGCCAAGACCGCCGCGCTGTTCGCTGCCGCAACCCGGATCGCCGCTGTGGTCGCCGAAAAGGGCGAGGCCGAGGAACGCGCGCTCGACGATTACGGCCGCAACCTCGGCATCGCCTTCCAACTGGTCGACGATGCAATGGATTACGATTCGGACAGTGCCGAAATGGGCAAGGGCCGCGGCGACGATTTCCGCGAGGGCAAGATGACCCTGCCGGTGATCCTCGCTTATGCCCGTGGCAGCGCCGAGGAACGGACTTTCTGGAAGGCAGCGATCCAGGGCCACCGCACCTCCGACGCTGACCTGGCCCACGCGATTGAACTGATTGCCCGCCATGATGCCGTCAGCGAAACCCGCGAACGCGCCCGGCATTTTGCCCAGCGCGCGATCAACGCCATCGCGGTGTTTCCGCCCAGCGAGGCCCGCGCGGCGATGACCGAAGCGGCCGAATTTGCAGTAGCCCGGCGGAGCTGAACAGCTCACCGCTGACGGCCCACACCTCACCGATCTCCGCCCCGTCCGTGCGGCGAGTTGCGAGCTGTTTTCACTCCATTTTAACCACCCAAGCCCGACTGTCCTCGTGCTTGGGGGCCCAACCTGACCTGTCAAAAGGTCACTGTCACAAGGGCCGTAAAATGATCGAATATCACAACTCCCGTCCGCTCCGGATCATCGGGCCGATGCGTGAAGTCTTGACCCGGGACAACCTCCCGCCGCGCGATACCACGCGCTGGGTGGCAAGCCGCAAGGCGCAGGTGGTTGCCGCCGTCGAAGGCGGGCTGATCACCATAGAAGAGGCGATGGCGCGCTACGACCTCAGCCTGGAGGAATTCTATTCCTGGCAGCGGGCGATGGACCGCGGCGGCGTTTCCGGCCTCAGGGTTGCAGCCGCCCAGCGCGGCCGGGCCGAACGCCATCACCACGCCGCCTCGCGGGTGCTGTCGTTGGTCACGCACTGACCGCTTCGGATGCCCTCTTGTCCCGTGCGCGCTGACGCCATCCACTGCCCCCGAGACGGTTGGCAGCGCGCGCGGGGCTTGACCATGCGGCCTTGAACCGGCAACCCCGTTGCAATCGAATACCGATCGAACCGGGGAGAATATCTGCATGCAACGCCGCCGCCTGGGCAAAAGCGCCATCGTCGTGTCCGACATCTGCATGGGCACCATGACCTTTGGCAGTCAGACCGATGAAGCCGAGGCGCTGCGGATCCTCGACGAGTGCTTCGATGCCGGGATCGATTTCTACGACACCGCCGAAGGCTATCCGGTGCCGCCCGATGCCAAATGGGTCGGCCGGACCGAGGAAATCGTCGGCAAATGGCTCAAGACCAAGCCGCGCGACGCGATCATTCTCGCCACCAAGGTGTCGGGACCCAGCCACGTCTGGTTCAAGTCGCCGCTGCGTTCGGGCATGACCGCGCTTGACCGCCGCAATATCATGACCGCAGTCGACGCAAGCCTGACCAAGCTCGGCACCGATTACATTGATCTCTACCAGACCCACTGGCCCGATCACGACCTACCCTATGACGAGACGATGGAAGTGCTCGACGAGCTGGTCCAGCTCGGCAAGGTGCGGATCACCGGCTGCTCGAATGAGACCAGCTGGGGGCTGATGAAGTCGATCGCCGCGTCGGAAAAGCTCGGCGGGGTGCGCTATCAGACGATCCAGAACAATTTTAGCCTCAACAACCGCCGGTTCGAGGACGAGCTGGCGCAGGTCTGCCGGATGGAGGGGGTCAGCCTGATCCCCTATTCGCCGATCGCGGGCGGGGTGCTGGCTGGCAAGTACAATGGCGGCGCGCGGCCCGAAGGTGCGCGGTTCAGCCGCTATCTCGCGATGGAAGGCCGCCAGGCGGCGATGGGCCGTCGGTTCGTCAACGATGCCTCGCTGGCCTCGACCGAACGCTTCATGGCCATCGCCGCCGAAGCCGGGATGAGCCCGGTGACCCTCGCCGTGGCCTGGTCGAAGCAGCACGATTTCGTCGCCTCGACCATCGTCGGCGTGAGCCGGCAGGATCAGGTTGCCGAGATTCTGGCGGCGGCCGATCTGGTGCTGTCTGACGATGTGATGAAGGCGATCGACAAGGTCAGCCGCGAGATCAAGTACCCGATGGGGTGAGCGTCAACTTGCTGCAACTCAGCGCGAAATTGCTTCGGCTTGTCGTTTGGCGCTCGCCGGACCGGGGCGCTCGCAGCAGCTTGGGTTGTAGACAGGGGCGCAGGAGGTTTGGTTGGGTGGTTTGACTGGCGCCGCAGCGCTGGCCTTGTTTGCGACACAGGCCGACCCCGCGGCTTTGCCTGCGCCGGACACTCAGCCGGTAGAGGCGGCTCCGGTCGCAAGCGAACCAGTGGCGGCCAGCCCTGCTGCCGAGGTTTTGCCGTCGCCACCTGCGCCGACGCCAACTGCTCCCGAACCGGGCACAATCGTGGTCACCGCCCGGGTGAAGAGCGATCCCCTGCAAAGCGCCAACGCCGCGTCTTTCCAACTCACCCAGGATCTCGACTCAGCGTTGGTTGGGCCTATCGCCGAGGTCTATGAAACCCTGCCCAAACCGGCGCGCGCGGGGCTGCACAATTTCATCCGTAACATTGGCTCGCCGATCGTGTTCATCAATGATCTGTTGCAGCTGCGGCCAAAGCGCGCGGTGCGGACGCTCGGGCGGTTCATGATCAACACGACGCTGGGGCTGGGCGGATTTGTCGATGTGGCCAAGAACAAGCCATTCAACATTCCCTACCATCCCAACGGCTTTGCCAACACGCTCGGCTATTATGGGGTCAAGCCCGGTCCCTATCTCTATCTGCCGCTGATCGGGCCGACTGCCTTGCGCGATGTGCTGGGCGGGGCGGTCGATGGGCTGATCCTGCCCTATGGGATCGGCGCGCCGTTCAACAAGCTTTACTACACGCTGCCCAATGGCGTGATCCGCTCGCTCGACCGGCGGGTCGAAATCGACTGCCAGATCGAATGGATTCGAAATTCCGGCGATCCCTACGCGGCGGCGCGGACGGTATATCTCAACAAGCGCCAGGCGGAGATCGATGCGCTGCACGCCAAGGGCAATGGTCCCGACGGCAAGGTCCGGTGCGAAGCAGCGCCGGAAGCAGCGCCTGCCCCTGCGCCTCCGCCTCCGCCTGCTGGGACCGAGCCTGCGCCCGCACCGCCCCTACCTTCCAACTGATCGGCACAGGCTCTAAGGGGTGGGGGTGAACCCGCTCCCGATCCACGCCGTGCTGCCCGATCTGCTCGCCGCCTTGCGGGCGGGATCTGGTGCGGTACTGATCGCGCCGCCGGGAGCGGGCAAGACCACCTCGGTTGCGACCGCCTTGTTGTCCGAGCCGTGGTGCAGCGGCAACGTGATCCTGCTTTCGCCGCGCCGGGTCGCGGCGCGGGCGGCGGCCGAACGAATGGCCGAATTGCTGGGCGAGAAACCCGGCGAAACGGTGGGCTACCTGACCCGGCTCGACAGCAAGCGCAGCGGAAAGACCCGGGTGCTGGTGATGACCGAGGCGATCTTCGTCTCGACCGTGCTCGGCGATCCCGAATTGGCCGGCACCTCGGCGGTATTGTTCGACGAGGCGCACGAGCGTCATCTCGACAGCGATCTGGGCCTCGCACTGGCAATCGAGAGCCAGGCGGTGCTGCGACCCGATCTGCGCCTGGTGGTGATGAGCGCGACGATTGACGGCGCGCGCTTTGCCGGGCTGCTGGGCGATGCGCCGGTGATCGAGAGCGCGGGCAAGGCTCATCCGCTGACGCTGAAGTGGCTTGGTTCGCGGCCTGAACTGCGGATCGAGGATGCGATGACCAGCGCGGTACTGACGGCCTGGCGCGAGGAGGCGGGCGACGTGCTCGCCTTCCTCCCCGGTGTGGGCGAGATTGAGCGGGTCCGCGAACGGCTGGCGGAGAAACTGCCCGGCGCGTTGGTGTTGCCGCTGCACGGGCAATGCGAGCCGCAGGCCCAGCGCGCGGCGATCAGGCGTCATCCGGAAGGGCGGCGACGGATCGTGCTGGCGACCGCAATCGCCGAAACTTCGCTGACGCTCGACGGGGTCTCGGTCGTGGTCGATGCCGGGCTTTCTCGCCGGGCCGAGTTCGACAAGGCCGCAGGGGTGACCCGGCTGGTCACGCATCGCGCATCGCAGGCCGCCGCGGCCCAGCGCGCGGGCCGGGCCGCGCGGCAGGGGCCGGGAGTGGCTTACCGCTTGTGGGAAGAAGCCGCGCACAATGGCCGTGCAGCATTCGACCCACCCGAGATGCTGACTTCGGACCTTGCTCCGCTGCTGCTCAGTCTGGCGCAATGGGGCGCGGCGGAGCCGGAGAAGCTGGCGTGGATCGATCCGCCGCCACCCGCAGCATTGGCCGCAGCAACGGCAACATTACAAGCGCTTACCGCACTTGATGTTGCAGGCCGGATCACACCGCATGGCCGCAACATGGCGGCGCTGCCGATGGCGCCGCAGCTTGCGCACATGCTGCTCTATGCTGCGCAGCATGGCGCGGCGCGGGATGCAGCATTGTTGGCTTTGCTGTTGCAGGAACGCGGGCTGGGTGGACGGGGCGAGGATCTCGCTGCCCGGCTCGAGCGGTGGAAGCAGGATCGCGGAGCGCGGGCCGAGGCTTCGCGCAAGCTGGCCGGCAACTGGCAGAAGCGCGCGGCTGAATTGGCGGGCAAAGGCAAGGGCGAAGCGCCGCCGCTTGGTGTGCTCCTCGCCGAAGCCTACCCGGCCAACATCGCTCGCCGCCGCGATGCCACCAGCGAGGTCTGGTTGACCGCTGGTGGCCGCGGGCTCCGGCTCGACCCCGCTTCGTCATTGGCCCGCGCGGAATGGCTGGCGGTGGGCGAGGCCCAGGGCGAGGCCAAAGGCGCGCGGATCACCGGAGGGATCGCGCTGAGCGAAACCGAAGTAAGCCGCTGGCTGGCGCACCGGATCGAACGGCGCAGCACCCTACGCTGGATCGAGGGCGAGGGCCGGGTCGAGGCCCTGCTCGAAGCGCGGCTGGGGGCGATCACGATCAGCCGCGGGTCGGATCCGGCCCCCGATCCCGACGCTATTCGTTCGTTCCTGCTTGGCAAGGTTGCGGCCGAGGGGATTGCGCTGTTGCCGTTATCCAAGGCCAGCCAGGCGCTGCTGCGGCGCGCACGGTTTGCCGGGATCGCTGCGTTGTCGGACTCAGCTTTGCTGGCTGATGCGGCCGACTGGCTTGGTCCGCTGCTGGGACGCCGGCTCGACCAGCTCGATCCGGCCAGACTGCACGATGCGCTGCGATCCCGGCTCGACTATGCCGCGCAGCAGACGCTGGAGCGGTTGGTTCCCGCGCAGTTCACCAGCCCGGCGGGGACCAGCCACGCGATTGACTATGACGACCCCGGCGGGCCCTCGGTCGAGCTTCGGGTCCAGGCGCTGTTTGGGCTCGACTGCCAGCCCAGCTTCGGCCAGCCGCCCCAGCCGCTGCTGCTCAAGCTGACCGATCCGGGTGGAAAGCCGCTCCAGACCACGCGCGATCTCCCCGCGTTCTGGCGCGGGTCGTGGCGCGATGTGGTGAAGGACACCAAGGGCCGTTACCCCAAGCACCGCTGGCCGGATCAGCCGTGGACCGAGGTGGCGAGCCTCAAGACCAAGAACGCATTCAACCGCACTTGATTTCCGCCGCGATTCGCCGCAATCGCAGCCTATGCCCGCACGTATCTTTCAACGCCCCAAGAATGCCATGCAGTCCGGCAAGGCCCGGATCGACGAATGGCTGCTCGAATTCGCTCCGGCTGAGGCGAAGACGCCCGATCCCGTGATGGGCTGGGCCGGTTCGGGCGACACCCAGAGCCAGGTGACCCTGACCTTCGCCAGCGCCGCCGAAGCGCAAGCCTATGCGGCGAAATGCGGAATTACCGCAGCGGTCCACGCCACCCCGCCGCGCCGCCTCAAAATTCAGGCCTACGCCGACAATTTTCGCTGATTTTAGCGGAGTTAGGAAGCGGGCCCGCTGATTGCCTGGGTCGCGCTGTCGGCAGCCGCAGGCCCGCTTCCCGGCCTTCCCGAGGGAAGAACCGTGACTGCCCCCAAAAGGCTAGTCTGCCACCCCTATAGCGCGGCGAATCGCGCCCGGACTTGCGCAAACGCGACAGCACCGCCATATGCGCCGCCGGGAGTCGGTCGGACGTTTGCGCCCGCCAACTTGGTCAGGTCCGGAAGGAAGCAGCCACAACGGGTTGCGACGGGTCGGCCGGCTC
>CALCQB010000057.1 GCA_937897535.1 uncultured Novosphingobium sp.
CTGCTGCAGTCCGGCCTTGACCAGATAGTCGGTGACCACCTGGCTGCCGGGGGCGAGCGAGGTCTTGACCCACGGCTTTGGCTTCAGCCCCAGTTCGTCGGCCTTCTTGGCGACGAGGCCGGCGGCAACCAGCACCCCGGGGTTGCTGGTGTTGGTGCAGCTGGTGATCGCGGCGATCATCACGTCGCCGTCGCCGACGGTGAAGTCCTTGCCTTCGACCGGGACACGGGTGTTGGCCTTCTTGTAGGTTTCGGCCATGTCCTTCGCGAAGACATCGTCGACGTCGGGCAGCGAGACCCGGTCCTGCGGACGCTTCGGCCCGGCCAGTGAGGGAACAACGGTCGACAGGTCAAGCTCGAGGGTCGAGGAGAAGATCGGTTCGACCGC
This sequence comes from uncultured Novosphingobium sp., assembly GCA_937897535.1. Lineage (GTDB taxonomy): Bacteria > Pseudomonadota > Alphaproteobacteria > Sphingomonadales > Sphingomonadaceae > Novosphingobium. The sequence continues at coordinate 388 of CALCQB010000057.1, forward strand.
CGGATTGATCCAGAAGCCCTGCTCGCGGGCATAGGCTTCGACCAGCGCGATCTGGCTTTCCTCGCGGCCGGTCAGGCGCAGATAGTCGAGCGTCTTGTCGTCGATCCCGAAGAAGCCACACGTGGCGCCATACTCAGGTGCCATGTTGGCCAGCGTCGCACGGTCGGCGAGCGACAGGCCGGCAAGGCCCGGGCCGTAATATTCGACGAACCGGCCGACCACCCCGTGGGCGCGCAGCAGGTTGGTGGCGGTCAGCACCAGATCGGTCGCGGTCACGCCTTCCTTGAGCGTGCCGACCATCTTGAAACCGACCACTTCGGGGATCAGCATCGAGACCGGCTGGCCGAGCATCGCCGCTTCGGCCTCGATCCCGCCGACGCCCCAGCCGAGCACGCCCAAGCCGTTGATCATCGTGGTGTGGCTGTCGGTCCCGACGCAGGTGTCGGGATAGGCCACGGTCACGCCGTTCTGGTCGGTGCTGGTCCAGACCGTCCGGGCGATATTCTCAAGATTGACCTGGTGGCAGATCCCGGTGCCCGGCGGCACCGCGTAGAAGTTGTTGAGCGACTTGGAGCCCCACTTGAGGAAGTCATACCGCTCCATGTTGCGGTGGTATTCGATCTCGACGTTTTCCTCGAAAGCCTTGGGGTGGCCGAACTCGTCGACCATCACCGAGTGGTCGATCACCAGGTTGACCGGGACCAGCGGGTTGATCTTGGAGGTATCGCCGCCCAGCGTGGCGATCGCATCGCGCATCGCCGCGAGATCGACCACGCAGGGCACCCCGGTGAAGTCCTGCAGCAGGACGCGGGCCGGGCGGTACTGGATCTCGTTGGCGGATTCGCGCGGGTTGGCCTGCCAGTCGACGATCGCCTTCACGTCGCCTTCGGAAACGGTGAAGCCGCCGTCCTCGAAGCGCAGCAGGTTTTCGAGCAGGACCTTCATGCTGAACGGCAGTCGCGAAATATCGCCGAACTTGGCAGCAGCCTTTTTCAGCGAGTAGTAAGCGTAGTCCTTGCCCCCGACCTTGAGCGTGGAGCGAGTGCCGAGCGTGTCCTGTCCGACCTGAGTCATGCGTATTTGCCTCCTGGATGTGGAGGCCCCGCCGCGCGCCTTCGCGGATGCAGCAGGACCGTCTGTCGGCGCCGCCGATGCGCGCGAATCCTCGGCGCGTCAAGGGCAGGTGGCCGTTTTCGAGCTCTGCTACGGGCAAACATTTACGAAAATTCAAGGCCGGTCAGGCATCTTGCTGCTCAAAGCTGATCGGAGGGGGAAATGCAGCACAGGACATTTGGCAAGCGTGTGGTGAACCCGCCCGCATATGCGTATGGGCAAACGCCGGTCCGGGCCGACACTATGGCCGTTTGGGACGGAGTGCAGCAGGCCGGTCTCGATCCGGACACTCAAGCATCCGAGGGACTGACGCCAGAGCGCGCCCGCGCCATGGAAGATGCTGCGACAGCGCAGCTGGATGCGCTGGTCGGCAAGGTCAACGCCCACATTCCCGGCGTCACGGTGATCCCGTGGGCGATTATTCCGGGGTCGGTTTGGGAGGGTCCCAATGCGGAACTGCTGATTAGCACCGATTTCATGCCAAGCTCGCCCTGGAACAACATGTTGCTGCCTGCCGATCCGCAATCGGCCGAATTCCTGGGCTTGCCCGAGCATCCCCGCACTGCGATTCACGGCCTCCACGAGAACCTGTCCGGCCTGATCGACCAATTGCGCGACGAGCGCCGCGATCAGATCGAAGCCTGCAAGGCAGCCCTGCCGCGCGCGGGCTGGTCCGCAATCGAGCAGTTCGAGACCTACAAGAATGACCGCTTTCAGAAGCTGTTCGCACTCGCCCGCCATGTGTCGGGTTCGGTCTTTGGCGACGCGGTCTGCGCGCGTCATGACGAACTGTTCGGGATCGGCCTGTCGGAAGTGACGGGTTAAAGCGCGGTCTGTTCGGTGGGCTTTCTTGCCGCGATCAGGCAGCCGGCCACGATCAGCACCGCCCCGGCAATCGTCGGCCAGGTCACCGCTTCGTCGAACATCCACCAGCCGACCAGCGCGGCCCAGATGAACGCAGTATATTCGATCGGCAGCAGCGCCTGGGCCTCGGCCCGGCCATAGCCCCACGAGATGATCATCAGGCTGATCATCGCCAGCACCGCCCCGCTCGCGATCAAGGCCAGTGCGGCGGGATCAGGCCAGACCAGCAGCCACGGCGACAGCAGCCCCAGGAAGATCCCGACCCAGACGGTCTGGAACAGCGCGACCTCGACCGGACCGGCCAGCAGTGCCTGCTTGCGCTGGAGGATCAGGTTGAAGGCATAGAGCACGGCGGAAAACAGGATCGCGCCGATCCCCCAGGCGGCCATCGGGCCCTGGCTTTCCGAACCCATCCGCGCGGCCGCAATCACCCCCACTCCGGCCAGCCCGAGCACCGAAGCGATGATCGCGCCGCGCCCGATCTGTTCGCCCAGCAGCACGGCGGCCAGGTACAGCGCGATCAGCGGGGCGATGAACGACAGCGCGATCGCTTCGGCCAGCGGCAGGTGGATCAGGCCCCAGAAGAAGCTGGTTGCCATCGCGCCGCTGACCGCGCCGCGCAGCCCGTGGAGCTTCATCGCCCCCCGGTCCGGCCAGGCCCCACCGCGTCCCTTCCACAGCGGGGCCATGATCGCGGTGCCGATCAGCGAGCGCACCAGCATCGCCGAATAAGCCCCGACCGCGAGCGCCGCGCCCTTCATCAATCCGTCCATCACGCTGAACAGCGCGATCCCCAGCACCACCGCGGCAAACGGCGCGGCGTGATGTTCGCGGGTCAGTTCGGTGCGGCGCAAAGCGGGTCTCCCTGCGCTGCGCGGTAGGCGAGGGGTGGGCCAAGGGCAAGCCGATCGCACCAGCAACCAAACTCCCGTTTGGCGCGAGCCCGATTGCGGGCTAGGTTCGCACAGGAACAGACAAGGCAGCGATGACACAGCAAACCGACCCGGCCGAATCACCCGCTCCGCCCACCGGCGGCGATCTGGTGCGCCGCCACGGGCTGGTGACGCGGGTCTGGCACTGGCTCAACGCGCTGGTCGTCGTCATCATGCTGATGAGCGGGTTGATGATCTTCAATGCCCATCCGCGGCTCTACTGGGGGCATTACGGAGCCAACGCCGATCCGGCCTGGCTCGACCTGGAAAAGGTCAACCGCGGGATTCCGTTCCCGGGCTGGATCACGATCCCTTCGGACTACAGCCTGGCCGACGCGCGGTTGTGGCATCTGGCTTTCGCCTGGCTGCTGGCCACGGCGTTGATCGGCTATCTGCTCTGGGCGCTGCTGTCGGGCCGGTTGCGGCGCGAGCTTGCCCCGCGTCTGGCCGAACTTGCCCCGCGGCATGTCTGGCACGACATCCGCCAGCACGCCCGGTTGCGGTTTCCGACCGGCGCGGCGGCGCTGCGTTACAACGTGCTGCAGAAACTGGCCTACAGCGCGGTGCTGCTGGTGCTGCTGCCGGGGATCGTGCTGACTGGCCTCGGCATGTCGCCGGGCATGGATGCGGCCTGGCCGTGGCTGGTCGATCTCTTCGGTGGCCGCCAGTCGGCCCGCTCGCTGCATTTTCTGTGCGCCTTCGCGCTGGTCGGGTTCTTTGTGGTTCACATCGCGATGGTGGTGCTGGCCGGGCCGCTCAACGAACTGCGCGCGATCATCACCGGCTGGTACCGCCTGCCACCCGAACGCGAGGACCAGCCATGACCCTGTCGCGCCGCAAGCTGATCGGGATCGGTGCAGCCGGTGCGGGCGGACTGCTGCTGGGCGGGTGCGACCGGCTTAACGACAGCCCTGGGTTCCGGCAGGGTCTGGCCAGCGCCGAGGGGCTGACGCTGCGGGCGCAGCGGCTGCTGATGGGCGATGCCCTCGCGCGGGAGTTTTCGGAACGGGAGATGTCGCCCAGCTTCCGGGTCAACGGCAATGCCCGCGTCGAAGACAGCGGCTATCGCCGCGCGCTGGCCTCCGGGTTCGCTGGCTGGACGCTCAAGGTTGACGGGCTGGTCCAGCGCCCGCTGGCCTTCAGCCTTGAGGCGCTGAAGGCCCTGCCGCAGCGCCGCCAGATCACCCGCCACGATTGCGTCGAGGGCTGGAGTGCGATCGGCCAGTGGCAGGGGCCGCAGCTCGGGCCGATCCTTGCCGCTGCCGGTCTGCTCCCCGATGCCCGCTACGTGGTGTTCCACTGCGCCGACCGGTTTGGCGAGACCCCCTATTACGAATCGATCGACCTGATCGATGCGTTCCACCCGCAGACGATCCTCGCCTGGGCGATGAACGGGGCGCCGCTGTCCGAAGGGCACGGCGCGCCGCTGCGGCTGCGGGTCGAACGCCAGCTTGGCTACAAGCAAGCCAAGTTCGTGATGCGGATCGAACTGCGCGCCACCCTGGCCGGCCTGTACGGCGGCAAGGGCGGCTACTGGGAAGATCACTCCGGCTACCAGTGGTACGCCGGGATTTAATCTTCTGCGCTACCCTCCCCGGCGGGGAGGGGCTATCACCTACATCAGCTTGCGGACTTCCTCGGCGGAATAGAGCCTGAGGTCGGCTCCTTCGAGCTTCACGCTGCCCATCGCCGCGTTGAACGCCGCCATGTGCGCGCTGGCCATGTGCGCGCCCATCGCCGCCTCGCTGGCCCAGCGTTCGGAAATCCGGATCAGGTCGGGATTGGCGATATCCCGCGCGAAGGAATAATGGATGCAGCCATCTTCCTGATTGGTTGCAGCGACCATGGCGAGGGCCTGGTCGGTAACCTTGTCGAACTCGCCGGTCGCCAGCTTGATCCAGCCTTCAATCAGAAACATCGCGCTCTCCCTTGTGTGATTCGTTAACCGCGCGATTAACACCACGGAAAGCGGGGCCCGCGCAAGTAGGGGCGGACCGATTTCGATGCGACCAGATCGTCGCCGATCGACTGGACCGTGCCATCGGCCCGCACGCGAACGAGGTTATGGAGTTCGCGGCCATATTCATCCCGCACCGCCGGATCGGGTCCAGTCAGGAAGAACGGCCCCTGGTTGAGCAGCGCCAGCAGCGCGGTCCGGGCAGCCTCGCCCTGGGCCTGCTCGGCCGGACAGCGCGCGGGGTGCAGTTCGGGCGCGTCGATCCCGATGATCCGGATATGGCGCGGGCCGATCAGGATCGTGTCGCCATCGGGCGCGCAGGCACCCGATCCGCCTTGCCCGCAAGCGACGAACCGCGCGGCGATCCGCTCGCTATCGGCGCGCGGCGGTTCGGGAGCGGGCGGGCCAGCGAGGTAACGCCAGGCCACTGCGACCACCAGCGCCGCACCCAGCCACCACTTCAGCGCGGCCCAGAATCCGGCCCAGCGCGAGCGCCCCTGCCAGCGATGCGTCGGCAGGACGCGCCCGTATCCCTTGCTGCGACGAGGCCAGACCATCGCTCGCCGGTAAGGCCTTGGTCAGCGCGCGGCAAGCAGCACGCACCAGTCGGAGCGCCGCCCGCGCCACGGCTCGGCGAGGCCCTCGCGGACCAGCTGTTCGCCCAGCGAGCGCCCACCGCGTTTGGCCACCCGCAGCGCCCGGCCATAACGGTCGGTCGGGCGGCCTGCGATCTCGAGCACGAACGGTCCGGCGTTGAGCAGCGCCAGCAGGCGCTGGGCCGCCTTGTCGCCCAGCGCCTGTTCGGCAGCGCAGCCCGCCTGATGGGTTTCGGGGGCGTTGATATCGGCCAGACGAACCTTCTCGCCGCCGACCCAGAACGTATCGCCATCGACCACGCAGTTGGTGCGGGGGGCATCGGTGCACAGCGTGAAGGCGGCGGCGAGGGTGAGCAGCGAGAAGGCCATGCCCGCTGCATGGCCCCGCCTGCCTCTACAATTGTATCCGGGGAACTACGCGGTTTTCCTCGGCTTTGGAGGCTTAGAGGCTGAGGAACAGACCGGCCAGCGCCGCGCTCATCAGGTTGGACAGGCTCCCGGCGGCGAGCGCCTTGAGCCCGAGCCGGGCAATCACCGGGCGCTGATTGGGGGCAAGGCCGCCGGTCACCGCCATCTGGATCGCGATCGAGCTGAAGTTGG
>CALCQB010000058.1 GCA_937897535.1 uncultured Novosphingobium sp.
AGTTCAGACGTGTGCTCTTCCGATCTGCTCCGATGTCCAGCACGAGGACATCGGGCATGGCGATCAGCAGCAGCTGCAGCAACTGATATCCCGGGGCGCCACAGCCGACCAGTTCGACCGCCTCGCTGCGCGACAGCTGCATGGACAGTCCTTCGGAGACCAACAATACGTCGCTAGCAACCACAACCCGCGGCAAAGTGCAGTCATCGAGACGCCTGCCGACATCAATGAACGATTCTGACTGCAATGGCCCCATGCCTTGTGCTCCAAAGTGTCTCGTCTTGGCACAGCCAGGACAACATACTATTTTGGACCCGATTATAGGCTAATGGATTAACCAGATTATTATCTTGGAATCCGAAACACCCAGAAGATGACAAGAATCGACTAGAAGTTCGGCTCGAATGTTACCTGTCAGGTACTGGAGCGGTCAATCCGGACTCGGCCAAAAAGCGCCGAAGCGCATTCCACGCAGGATCGGGCAATCGCGCCGTCCCTGCCCGAACCAAACCCGGCCCGGCTCAGGTTCAGGTTCAGGTTCACGCGAATCATCATTGCACAAGCGCAAGAGCAATCACCAAAGGCCGCACGCACTAGGCTGGTCAGGGAATCGGAACCGACCCGACTTGGCCTGCGACCAGATCGCTGAACCACAGATTGCCCCTGACTGGTTCCACCCCGGTCGGCTGGCGTAGCCCGGTCTTCAGTACGGTAACTCTTGCCAGGTTTCCGGTTACTTGCAGCGAAAGCAGGCGGCCCCCGCCGGCTTCGGCAACGTACAGCCTCCCCCGGCCGGCGCGCATGCCATCGGGCCGCTGAACCGGGGTATCGGTTGTAATTTCGACAAGGCCAGGCGATTTTCGGGTGGCGCGCTCGATCCGGTAAAACCGGCCAGTGCGGATATTGCTGACGTACAGCATGCCGTTCAGGAAGGTAATTCCGTCGACGCCTTCGAGCCGGGGATCCTGCAATAACAGCTTCGCAGCTCTGGCGCCGGACGGCAGACGGTAGATCTTGCCGTTGGTATCGGCGATGTAGAGCGCCCGCTCCGGACCGATACTGACGTCGTTACAGGTTGAAAACCCCGGCAGATCCCAGCGAAATTTCTGCTTCCGCGAGCTGAGGTCAAACCCGCGCAGGTTTGAGCGGCGACCGTCGGGACCTGGCGTGAAATGGCAGGCCCACAAGGTCCCGCTGCGCCGATCGGCCAACACCCCCAGGATCGATCCACCCTCGCCGCTCAGGTCGGCAAAGGTATCAGCGGTCGTCGAACCGCGCCGGATGATGTCTATCCGGGGCGCCGCAAAACTGCCGACGATGATGTCGCCCCTGGCAGTCAGGGTCAGGTTTTCAGGCTGAGTCTTGCCGTCGCGGACCGTGATTTCGCCGATTGCAGCCGGAGCTGCGGCGATCAGCAGCCAAAGCGCGGCAAGGCCAGGCCGAGCCATCCCGGCTAGGCCCCGAGCAGCCTGGTGAACGGCAGCGAAAGCAGGTTCCAGCCCGCGTCCTGCCGGACATAAACTTCGGTGACCACGACCGGATTGACCACTTCGTTTTCGCAAATAGCAGATATATTGTCCATTTCAGGTCGCTCAGCTAATCCCTACCGTCACTTCGCCCTTTCGGGCGCTTCGACTTCGGAATAGGCTAGGACTGCGTCGGGCAGGCGCGCGCCGCGCACCGCAATCGCGTTGAGCGACGTTGTGAACTCGGCCAATTCCGCAGCCGTGAAGCGGATCTGCGCCGAACCGGCATTCTCCAGCATATGCGCCATCTGCGTGGTCCCCGGTATAGCTGCGATCCAGGGCTTCTGCGCCAGCAGCCAGGCCAGGGCAATCTGCCCGGGCGCAGCCTGCTTTCGCGCCGCCCAATCGCGGGCGAGAGCCACCAGCGCGAGGTTGACCGGGAGGTTTTCGGGCGAGAAGCGCGTCTCGATCCCGCGAATATCGCCCTGGGCAAACCGGGTATTCGCATCGATTGCCCCGGTCAGGAAGCCGACACCCAGCGGGCTCCAGGCCACGAAGCCGATGCCCAGTTCCTCGCAAGCCTTGAGCACCCATTGCTCGGGACCACGCCACAATAGCGAGTACTCGTTCTGCACCGCGGTCACCGGCGTTTCGGCATGGGCCCGGCGCAAGGTGTTCGGCCCCATCTCGCACAGGCCCCAGTGCAGCACCTTGCCTTCGCGCATCAGGTCCTTGATCAGCCCGGCGACGTCTTCGATCGGCACGGCGGGATCGACCCGGTGCTGATAGAGAAGGTCGATCCGGTCGGTACCGAGGCGTTTGAGCATGCCGTCGACCACCTGCCGGACATGCTCGGGCCGGCTGTTGAGACCTGGCATCCGCTGGCCGGTCTGTTGGTCGATGTTCCAGCCGAACTTCGAGGTGATCACCACCTTGTCGCGGAACGCAACGATGCCTTCGCCCAGCAACCGCTCGACCAGGTGCGGGCCATAGGCTTCGGCCGCGTCGAAGAAGGTCACCCCGTTGTCGTAGGCAGCCCGGATGATCCGCAGCATTTCAGGGCGGGTCGGCACCGTGGTCTGATAGGTCCGGGTCATGTTCTGGACCCCGAGGCCGATCCCCGAAACTGTGAGCGAGCCCAGCTTGCGGCGGGTCGGCTGGGTCGGGCGGGGCGCGGCCGCCGCTCCGCTGCTCGCCGCCGCCAGCAACGGCGCTGCGGCAAGCACCCCCGCGCCGCCAAGAAAGCCGCGCCGTCCGACCGGCAACTCGTGGTTGTTGTCCATCGCCTTCAGTCCCGGTCGGTCAGGGCCAGCACGAAATCGGGTAGCCGCGCGCCCTCGATCGTGATTTGGGCCGTGCCCGCTTCGATCTCGTGCAGGTCCTCGGCGGTCAGCGCCAGGTCGGCCGCGCCGAGATTTTCCTCGAGCCGGTGCAGCTTGATCGTCCCGGGAATGGGGACGATTGTCGGGGCCTGCGCCAGCAGCCAGGCCAGTGCGACTTGCGCCGCCGTGGCATTCCTGCGCGCCGCGACCGCTTTGACCACATCGACCAGCGCCATGTTGGCGGCCCGCGCCTCAGGCGTGAACCGCGGCGACATTGCGCGGAAGTCATCGGCACCAAGCGGGGTCGCTGCGTTGATCGTGCCGGTCAGAAAGCCGGCGCCGAGCGGGCTCCACGGGACAAAGCCGATCCCCAGCGCGTGGCAGGCTGCGAGCACGCCGTTGGCCTCGACATCGCGGGTCCACAGCGAGTATTCGCTCTGCACTGCGGCGAGCGGGTGCACCGCATGGGCGCGGCGGATCGTGCTCGCGCTGGCCTCGGACAGGCCGTATTGCCGGACCTTGCCGGCCGCGATCAGTTGCTGGATCGTCCCGGCGACATCCTCGATCGGCACCGCCGGATCGACCCGGTGCTGGAACAGCAGGTCGATGCAATCGATCCCGAGCCGCGCCAGACTGGCATCGACCACCTCGCGAATATGTTCAGGCCGGCTGTCGAGCCCGTAGCGGGTGCCGTCGGGGTTGATCCCGAATCCGAACTTGGTGGCGATCACGACCTGGTCGCGAAACGGTTTGACCGCCCGGCCGAGCAGCTGCTCGTTGGTGAACGGGCCATAGGCCTCGGCGGTGTCGAACAGGGTAACGCCGCGGTCGAACGCGGCTTCGATCAGCCGGACGCCCTCGTCGCGAGCGACCGGCGCGTTGTAGAGGCCGTCGAGCCCCATGCAGCCATAGCCGAGAGCCGAGACTTCGAGCGATCCGAGGGTGCGCTTTTGCATGATCCGGTCCATCCTTGATTGCGCACAGCGGCGCGTCTTGTCCGATGGGGCAAATTAGCGGATGCAGTCTTGCGCGATTAGCGGCTATAATCGGCATGTAGTCATGCCGGAGCTTCATCAATGAAACGGGACGAGCTGGGTGAATTATCGGCCTTTCTGGCGGTCGCGCAGGAACACAGCTTCACCCGTGCCGCGGCCAAGCTCGGCACCTCGCAGTCCGCACTCAGCCATACGGTGCGGCGGCTGGAGGAACGGCTCGGGGTCCGGTTGCTCGCCCGGACGACCCGCCGGGTCTCGGTCACCGACGCCGGCGAACGGCTGCTCGCCCGGCTTGCCCCGGCGATGGGCGAGATCGCGGACAGCATCCAGGAACTGAGCGAAATGCGCGACAAGCCGGCCGGCACCGTCCGCATCACCACTTCCGAACACGCGGCCGTTGCGGTGCTCTGGCCCAGGCTTGAGCCCCTGCTGCGGGACTATCCCGACGTGCAGGTCGAACTGAGCATGGACAACGGGTTCGTCGATATCGTCGCCGATCGCTTCGATGCCGGGGTTCGCCTGGGCGAATCGATCGCCAAAGACATGATAGCAGTGCGGATCGGCCCCGAACTGCGGATGGCCGCCGTGGCGAGCCCGGCCTATTTCGAGCGCAATCCCCCGCCGCGCACCCCGCACGATCTGGCCCAGCATCGCTGCATCAACATCCGCCAGCGCAGTTCCGGCGGCCTCTACGCCTGGGAGTTCGAACAGGACGGCCGCGAGATCCGGGTCCGGGTCGAAGGCCAGTTGACCTTCAACGGTTCGCATCTGTTGATCGACGCAGCCCGGGCCGGTTTCGGCATCGCGCTTGTGATGGAAGATCTGGTCGCGCCGATGATCGCGGACGGCTCGCTGCGCCGGGTGCTCGAGGATTGGTGCCCGCCGTTTCCCGGCTATCACCTCTACTACCCGTCACGCCGCCAGCCTTCAGCCGCGTTTTCCCTGATCCTCGACGCCCTGCGCTTTCGGGGATGACGGCCGGGCACGCAATTCACCCTGGTCTTCGCGTCGCATTCATTACCCTGCAAGATAGGTTCATGCCGAACTGCAGGCCTAATCGAACAAGTGCCAAGGCTCTAAGGGCAGAGCAGACACGCGACCTGTAAGGAACTTGACTATGCAAACACGTGAACTCGGTAGCGCCGGCCTGACCGTCTCGGCGCTAGGCTTTGGCTGCATGGGGCTCGATTTCGGTTATGCTCACAAGCTGAGCAAGGACGACGGGATCGCGGTGATCCGTGCCGCACGCGAACGCGGAGTTACATTCTTCGACACCGCCGAGGTCTATGGCCCGTGGACCAACGAAACCATGGTCGGCGAAGCGCTGGCCCCGTTCAAGGGCGAAGTGGTGATCGCCACCAAGTTCGGCTTTGCGGCTCCCGCAAGCAGCGGAGGATTGCCCGGGGTCGACAGCAGCCCGGCCCGGATCCGGCAGGTTTGCGAAGCCTCGTTGCAGCGCCTGCAGGTCGAGGCGATCGACCTGCTTTACCAGCACCGGGTCGACCCCAAGGTGCCGATCGAGGACGTTGCGGGCACGGTCAGGGACCTGATCGCAGAGGGCAAGGTCAAGCACTTTGGCATGTCCGAACCGGGTGCGGCAACGCTGCGCAAGGCCCATGCGGTCCAGCCGGTCAGCGCGGTGCAGAACGAATATTCGCTGTGGACCCGCCAGGTTGAGACCAACGGCATTCTTGATGCCTGCACCGAACTCGGGATCGGGCTGGTGCCCTATTCACCGCTGGGCAAGGGGTTCCTGACCGGGACGATTGCCACTGCGGGCGACGTCGCGGTGGGCGATTTCCGGGGCACTTTGCCGCGGTTTCAGGCCGAAGCGCTGGACCACAACCTGCAGCTGGTCGAACTGATCAAGCGGATCGCCGCGGCGCGCGGCGCGACCCCGGCGCAGATTGCGCTGGCCTGGCTGCTGGCCAAGGCGCCGTTCATCGTCCCGATCCCCGGCACCACCAAGGTCCACCGGATTGAGGAGAACCTCGGCGCGCTCGACGTCGAACTCAGCCCCGCCGACGTCGCCGAGATCGAGGCGCTGCTCGCCACCGTAACGGTCGAAGGCGGGCGCTATACCCCGGCGGGCGAGGCGATGACCGGGCTGTAAGGTCCTATTTCCCCGTCGCGCGGCGTTCGGTGAAGTCGACCGTCGCGCGGCGCGGGTCCTCGACGTGGCCGTCTCCGTCGGTGCCGATCACGAACACCTTGGTGTCGCTCGCGGTTGCGGCCGGCCAGCGCAGGCTGCGGGCGCGGCCTTCGGGGCGGCCGTATTTGGCGAAGTTGACCCAGTAGGCATGGGTGCGCTGGGCCACGGCGGCGTCCTGTCCGGTGTCGAGCTGATCGGGCCGTAGCGCAGGTAGATCGAACACATAGGGGATCTCGCTGGCATGCGGGGCCCCGCCCATCGCCGCGCCCATCTTGACCCCGTTGTGGGCAAAGCGGAACAGCCAGACCGGCTGGCCTTGCCCGGCCAACCCCCGCGCCACTGCCCGGGCCGGCTCGATGAACATCTGGTCGGCGCTGATCAGGGTCGCCAGCATCAAACCGTTGCCCTGTCCGTCAGCGTCGTAGAGCCGCCGCGCCTTGGCTTCGTCCGGGCCGAACGCGGCGAAGATCTTGTCCTTGTCGGTCACGAACGGAAAGCCGTCGGCCGAATTGGCCCCGACCATCACCGGCACCCGCGCATACTTGCCCGCCGCGATCATCTCGACCGATGGGCCCAGGATCGTCTTGCCGTCGACCAGCGGGCCGGAATAGCCGGGCTGGCTCATCGTGAACATCGACAGGTCACCGGTGACCGTGCTCGCCGGCAGCGCCCGAAGCTGCGCCGCAGTCGCGCGAGGAGCCAGCGCATCGCCGATCCCGGCAGCTTTGGTCATATCGGGCATCGGCAGGGTCCGATCGCGTCCGCCGCCACTTTCGATGATCGCCTGGGCGAACAGTCCGCGCGCCAGCGGCGATTGCAGCAGCATGTGCATCGACATGCCCCCGGCGCTTTCGCCGAACACCGTCACCCGCGCCGGATCGCCGCCGAACTGACCGACGTTGGCCTGAACCCATTTGAGCGCCGCGATCTGATCGAGGAACCCGAAGTTTCCACCGCCACCTTCGGCGGCAAGACCAGGATGGGCGAAAAACCCGAACCGCCCGAGCCGGTAATTGATGCTGACCAGCACCACCCCGTCACGGGCAAAATTGTGGCCCGAATAGACCGCCGGGGACGAACCGCCGTTGACGAACCCGCCGCCGTGGACCCAGACCATCACCGCCAGCTTGGCGCCCGGCTTGGCCTTGGCCGGCTTCCAGACGTTGAGGAACAGGCAGTCTTCCGCGGGCTTGGTCCGGATCGGCGCGGAATCGGGCGGGAACGGGGCCTGAGCGCAATCCGCGCCATAGTTCGACGCATCGCGGACCTTGGTCCAGCGCGGCGCCGGTTGCGGCGCGCGCCAGCGGTTCTGGCCAACCGGCGCGGCCGCATAAGGAACCCCCTTGAACGCCGCGACCCCGCCTGCGGTCACACCGCGGACCGGGCCCGAGCGGGTCTGGATCACCTGTGCTGCTGCCGGAACCGCCGTCATCACCGTCGCTGCCGCCAGCAGCGCCGCCCAGATCCGCTTGCCCATGTTCAATCCTTCCACTTGCGCGCGCCGATCCGCGCGGTCACCGTTTGCCCAAGCTGCCCGGCATTTTCGCCCAGCGCAAAGCTATAATTGCCGCCCGCGATCGCCCAGCCGCCGTCCTTCCAGTCGGCCAGCAGCCGCGGATCGATGCTGAGCGTCACGGTCTGGCTGCCGCCCGGGGCCAGTTCGACCCGGCGGAACCCGACCAGTCGCTGGCGCTTCTGCCCGTTGGCCGAAACCAGGTAGACCTGGCCGACCGTCGCCCCGGCCCGGCTGCCGGTGTTCGACAGTTTGAAGCTGGCATTCAGCCCACTGACCTTGAGGTCGGAACTGGCAAAGGTGCTGTAGGACAGGCCGTATCCGAACGGAAACAGCGGCTTCAGCCCTTGCCGCGCAAACCAGCGATAGCCGACGTCAGAGCCTTCGATGTCATAGTCGGCCCGCAGTCCTTCGGCGCCCTTGGGTCTGCCGCCAAAATCGGGCTCGAGCGTGTCGAAGCCATCAATCACCGGGCGCGGCAGTTGCCCGACGCTGGCCGGGAAAGTGATCGGCAGGCGGCCCGAGGGATTGGTCTCGCCGAACAGCACCGAGGCGATCGCCTCGCCGCCCCTTGCGCCGGGATACCACGCCTCAAGCACCGCGCCGGCCTGGGCCAGCCACGGCATGTCGACCGGGTTGCCGGTTTCGAGCACGACGATGGTGTTGGGATTGGCGGCGGTGACCGCCTTGATCAATTCGTCCTGGCCGTGGGGCAAGGACAGGTCAGCGGCGTCCTCGCCCTCGGTCGACCACTTGGTGGCGAACACGATCGCGACGTCGGCCTTCTTGGCCTGGGCGACCGCTGCGGCGATGGTATTGCCGTCGCGGTAGGTGACCTTGGCCTGCGGGGCCATCGCCTGGATCGACTTCAGCGGCGAGGAGCGGTGATAGGCCTGGACCATGAACCCGGCGAACGGCCCGTCGCCGCCCAGCGGCACCGTCACCGCCGGGCCGCCCTCGCCCTGGACCTGGCTTGAGCCGCCGCCCGAGATCACCCCGGAATTGGCATAGCCGCCGATCACCGCGATGCTCCCGGCCGTCCTGGCCAAGGGCAGGATATTGCGATCGTTCTTGAGCAGGACGATCCCCTGCTTGGCCGTCTCGAGCGCGACCGCGCCGTTGGCGGTGAAATCGATCTTGCCGCCGGGGCTGACCGGATGCTGGTCAAGCCCGGTCGAGAACATCGCCCACAGCACCCGGCGGTTCATGTCGTCGAGCCGAGCGGCATAGCGCGGGTCGGCCTTGGCGGCATCGCCCAGCATCGCGCCGAAGAACACCTTGGGATCGAGCTCTCCGGCCGATTGCTGATCGAGCCCGTTGAGCGCGGCATCGAGGCCGGGAACCGCGCCCCAGTCCGACATCACGAAACCCTTGTAGCCCCAGCCCTGCTTGAGCACCGTGTTGAGCAGGTAGTCGCTCGAGCAGGCCTGCGCCCCCAGCACCCGGTTGTAGGCGCACATCACCGAACCGGGCTGGCCGATCTCGATCCCGATCTGGAACGCCAGCAGATCGCTTTCGCGCGCGGCGCTGTCGCTGATCTTGACGTCCACGACGTTGCGGGCGGTTTCCTGGCCGTTGAGCGCGAAGTGCTTGATCGTCGAGATGATGTGGTTCGACTGAACCCCGCTGATCGCGTTGCCGACCAGCACCCCGGTCAGCAGCGGATCTTCCGAAAGGTATTCGAAGGTCCGCCCGTTGCGCGGATCGCGGGTCAGGTTGGCCCCGCCCGCCAGCAGCACGTTGAAGCCCTTGGCCCGCGCTTCGGACCCGATCATCGCCCCGCCCTGCTTGACCAGCGCCGGGTTCCAGCTGGCGGCCTGGGCCAGCCCCGAAGGCAGCGCGGTCGCGCCGTCCTTGCGGATCCCGAACACGTAGGACACGCCCAGGCTGGCGTCGGTTTCCTTGAGCGCGGGAATCTTCAGCCGGGGAATGCCGGCAATGTAGCCCGCGCCGGGAACGGCATCTGCAGGCGGTGGCGGCGCGTTGGGGAGCAGCGGCAGCGGCATGATCCCCTTGGTCAGGATCAGCTTTTCGTCGCCCTGCATCGCCTTGACCACGGCATCGGCCCGCGCCCAGGCATCGGTCCCGCCGGACTTGCCGGCCCAGGCTCCGGCCGACACCAGCATGGTGGTCAGGGCCAGGGTTGCGGCGATCTTGCTAGTGGTCTTCATGGACTTCTCCGTTGGTCGCGCAGGACCAGAATGGATTGAGGGCGGACACTGCCTCAGGAGTGCCCGCCCTCAACGTTACTTCATCATCTTGGCATCAGTCTGCCAGGTGGATCAGAACTTCACGCCGGCCCGGACACCGAAGGTGCGCGGATCGCCCGGGGTCACCGAATCGTTGGTGGCATTGCGGATTTCGATGAAGTTCTCGATGTTCTTCACAAAGCCCTGCAGATACCACTTCTTGTCCGGACCGTTGTAGGTCACGGTCACCTGGCTGTTGCTGTGCGCCGGGGTGGTATACTGAACCGGAGCCGAGCCGAACTGGGTGATCGTGTACTTGCCGATCAGGCGGGTTCCGGCCGACAGGACGAACTCGCTCTCGCCCATCGGGATCGTCCAGGTATAGGTCCCGAAGGCGGTTCCCTGCGGCGAACGGTCAAGCGAGCGACCGGCATAGTCAGGGGTACCGACGGTGCATGCATCGAGCGGATTTGTCGTCCCGGTGCCGCCCGGGCAGAAGTGCTGGTACTTGGCATCGGTGTAGTTGAAGCCAAGGTTGACCTGATGGTTCGGCGCAGGGCTGAGCGTGGTCTGGAATTCAATCCCGAACACGCGCGACTTACCGGCGTTGGTGGTCACCAGGGTCGGCGCACCGTTGATGTTGAGCAACGAGCTGAGCTGCATGTTCTTGTAGTCGTAATAGAACACCCCGGCATCGACCCGGACGCCTTCTGCGACCGGACCACGGAAGCCCAGTTCGTAAGCGATCAGCGTTTCAGGCGCGTAGTAGATCGCCTGCGGCTGGGTCGCCAAGGCACAGCTTTCGCCGCGCGAGGTCACCTGGGTGGTCCGACCGGTCGAGCAACCGTCGCCGAAGCCGCCCTGCTTGTAGCCCGAAGCAACGCTGCCGTAGAGCAGCCCACGTCCGACATCGAGGTCGAACCCGCCGCGCCAGGTTACCTTGTTGTTTTTCACCTGGGCATCGTTGGCATAGGTGCTGCCGCCGATCACGATCGGTGCGGTGATGCTGTTGGTCGCAACGGTGTGGCCATAGCGGAACAGGTCGTCATGGGTGTAGCGAACGCCCGCTGTCAGCCGCAAGGCGCTGGTGACCGACAGGGTTCCCTGCGCGAACGCACCGAGGGTCTTCGAGGTGGTTTCCTGCGGGAACCCGTAGAACTTGTTGCTGCCGATGATGAACTGCGGGAAGTCCGGGATCCAGAACCCGATCACCGAATGCTCGCGGAAGTAGTAGCCGCCGGCCTGCAGCTTGAGCGGGCCGCCGTTGTTCAGCGAGACCCGGAATTCGTGCGACTGCTGCTGATAGTCGCCATCGAAAAATCCGGGGTAGCTGCAGCGCTCGATGGTCGAGCTGCAATCGCCGGTAAAGTTCGACAGGAACGGCGCCAGGAACCCGGGCAGGTTTTCCGGAAGCAGCCCGGTGATGTCGAGCTGGCTGTTCTCGTGCGCCTCATATTCGCGATACGAGCCGAGATAGGTCACCGTGACCGGGCCGAGATCGTAGTTGAGCTCGCCGTCGATGCCCCAGGTGGTGTCGTCGATATCGAACGGCTTGGTCGAGCCGGTGCCGCCGCCCCACGCCGGATTGAACGGGATCGACTGCAGGTTGCGGGTCAGCCGGATATCGTTGTCGTGCGAGATCGGGGCCCAGATCGCGTTGCCGTTGGCATCGAGAACGTTGGTGCCCAGTGCGCTTTGGCGATAGAAATTGCTGGTCGGCACCGCGACTGCGCGGGTCCCGCCAAGGTGGCCGTAGTTGCCGCGCAGCAGCAGTTCGCCACGATCGCCCAGCTTGACCAGCGCCGAAGCACGGGCTGCAAAGTTCTTGCGGAACGGATCGAGCGACACCGAGTCGCCAGCCAGCGGATTGAGGTAGTTGTCGCGGGTGTCAAAGGTTGCGGCGATCCGGAAGGCCGCCATGTCACCGGCCGAAACGTTGACATAGCCGTCAGCGCTGATGGCGTTGTAGTTGCCGTAACCGACATTCAGGCCGGCACCGAATTCACCGATCTTCGGCTTGTTGGTGATCACGTTGACCACGCCGGCCGTGGTGTTGCGGCCATAGAGCGTACCCTGCGGGCCGCGCAGCACTTCGACACGTTCGACGTCGAAGAAGCCGATGTCGGCCTGCTGGGGCCGGGCCAGATAGACCCCGTCGAGCAGGAAGGCGGCCGACGGGTTGCCCTTTTCGGTGCCGTCGGTGCTGGTCACGCCGCGGATGGTGATCTGGAGGCCGTTGGTGCGGTCGATCGACAGGTTGGGGACCGATTCAGCGAGGCCGGTCGGACCGACAATGCCCTTGTCCTTGAGGTCGTCACCGGAGATCGCGGTGACCGCGAGCGGGGTCTTGGAGAGCAGCGTTTCGCCGCGGGTCGCGGTGACGACGATGTCGCCCTCGGCGACTTCATCGGCGGCGGCTTGCGCCCAGACCGGATTCGATGTGATCGAAACAATCGCGGCCGCACTGGCCAAAAGCACCTTCTTCATCGGTATTCCCTCCCATTGTCGGCCGACTTGATCGATCCCGATCATAGCCAAACGTTCAAGCCTGCTTGCAAACGTATGTCAGCGCTGTCAAGACTGCGCTGTCAATTTACAACTATCGTTTTAGCCAATACGTATGCGAAGCAGATGAACCGCGAGAACCCCGGCCACCGAATCAACCCCCAGCCAACCATGCACGATGTTGCGCGGCTGGCCGGGGTATCGATCAAGAGCGTCTCGCGGGTAATCAACCGCGAACCTCACGTTTCGGCCAAGTTGCGGGCCAGGATCGATCTGGCAATCGACCAGTTGGGCTATGTCCCCGACCTTGCCGCACGCTCGCTGGCCGGCGCGCGCAGCTTCACGCTTGGTGCCTTGTTCGACGTTCCCAGCCAGCAATATACGATGAAGATCCAGGCCGGGTTGTATCGGGCCTGCGTCGAGCATCAGTACCATTTGCGGTTCGAGCACATCGATTCCACCGTCGCCCCGGCCGTTCTGGAAGAGGCTCTAGCCCGGTTCCTGCGGCGCTCGCGCGTCGACGCGGTTGTGCTGACCCCGCCGCTGTCCGACGATCCGGTCCTGCTCGATTATCTCGATCGGAAAGGCGTTCCCTATAGCCGGATTGCGCCATTCCTCGATCCGGCCCGATCCGCCGGCACCCGGATCGACGATGAGACCGCTGCTGCCGCAATCGCCGACCTGCTGTGGTCACATGGCCATCGGCGCTTCGCGATTGTGAACGGACCGGACCGCCACGGCGCCGCGGTCGCCCGGCGAAAGGGCTTCATCGCCCGGTTGCAGCAGCACGACCCTTCGATCAATCCATCCGAAGTTTTCGGTGGCTTCGATTTCGTCCCTGGCATCGCCGCTGGACGCAAGCTCCTCGCACAGATCCCCCGGCCGACGGCGATCTTTGCCACCAATGACGATTCGGCGGCGGGAACCATGGTTGCGATCCGGGAGGCCGGGCTGTCGATACCGGCTGACATATCGATCTGCGGCTTTGATGACAGCTGGGTCGCAACATCGGTCTGGCCGTTGTTGACCACCGTGCTCCAGCCAATCGAAGAGATGGCTTACGTCGCCGCCTGCCTGGTCCTGCAGCGACCGGACCAGCAAAATCCCGCGGCCTTGCAGACCCTGGATTACACGATGATCGAGCGCGATTCGGTGGGCGCTGCGCCGGCATGAACCGGCTGGCGACCGTGGCTGCGCTGTCGCTGGCCGCCCTCCCTCTTGCCGCGATGCCAGATGCGGCTTTGGCACAAGCCAAACCACGGCTGTTCGTGCTGACCGACATCGGCAACGAGCCCGATGACCAGATGTCGCTGGTCCGCCTGCTGCTCTATTCCAACGAGATCGAGATCGAAGGGATCGTCGCCACCACCTCGGTCTGGCAGCGGACGAAGACCTCGCCCAAAATCGCCGCCGGGGTGATCGGCGCCTATGGCGAGGTCCTGCCGCGCCTGCGCCAGCATGCCGATGGCTGGCCCGAGCAGGACTTGCTGCTGGCCCGTCTGACCAGCGGGGTCGCGGGCTATGGTCTGGCGGCGATCGATCCGGACCATCCGTCCAGCGGGGCGCTGGCGCTGCTGGCCGCCGCCCGGCGCGATCCGATTGAGCCGCTCTGGATTGCGGCCTGGGGCGGAACCGCAACCCTGGCCGAGGCGCTGATGCTGGCCCGCAGGACCATGACCCCGCAGGACCTGGCGGCACTGGTTGCCCGGCTGCGGGTCTATCCGATCAGCGATCAGGACGATGCCGGGCCGTGGCTGCGGCACGAGTTTCCGGACCTGTTCTACATCGTCTCGCCCAGCTCGCAGGATGGCGGCGACTATGCCCGCGCGACCTGGACCGGGATTTCCGGCGACCGTTATTACCGCAACGGTGAAGGCGCCGATTTCACGACCGTCAGCAACGAATGGCTCGATGTCCATATCCGCAAGGGCCCGCTCGGCGCGCACTACCCGCGCTATCTGTTCATCATGGAAGGCGACACGCCGTCGTTCCTGGGGTTGATCCCCAATGGTCTCAACCAGCTGGACCAGCCCAGCTGGGGCGGCTGGGGCGGCCGGTATCTGCTGCGCCAGCCGGCCGGCGAGCCGCGCCCGATCTGGACTCAAGGCGGCGACAGCTTCATGCGCACCACCTCGGCCGATACGGTCGGCGGCCACACCTCGGATCAAGCCACGATCTGGCGCTGGCGGCAGGCTTTCCAGAACGATTTCGCGGCCCGGATCGACTGGACGATCCAGCCCTACGCCAAGGCCAACCACCCGCCGCGCGTGGTGGTCAACGGCGACGCCGGTCAGGCCCCGCTCCGGATCAAGGCCCGGACCGGCGAACCGTTCCCGCTCGATGCTGCCGGGACCAGTGACCCGGACCATAACAGGGTCAGCTACCACTGGTTCGCCTATCCGGAGGCGGGCTTTACCGGCACCGCACCCAGCCCGGCGGTGCGGATTGAGCGGCCGGATGCGGCGCGGCCGCGTGTCACGGTTACCGCGCGCTGCACGCCGATGTGGTTGCCATTGGCCCCCTGCCCCAGCCGCAACACGGTGCACCTGATCCTGGCCGCGACTGACAACGGCAAACCCGCGCTGACCCGCTATCGCCGCATTATCTTGGTGGTAAATGATGACTGACCTGCTCGCCCGGCGCCAGGCCCTGGGCCTGATCGGGGGCGCAGCCGCGGCTGCCTCGGTTCCTGCGCGGGCAACGGCGGCGACGGCGCGGATCGACTGGCTGGAAACCACCCGGACCGCGCCCGGCCGCAGGGTGGCTGCGCCGCGACTCGGCGCGCTGCCCGCCGGACCGTTCGAGATCGACGCGACCATCAAGCTCGATTCTCCGGGGCGGACCGTCGCCGGGATTGGCGGCACCTTCAGCGAGCGCGGCTGGCTGGCACTGAAGTCGCTGCCCGAAAAGGTCCGCTGGGCGGCGCTCGACGCTCTGTTCGGTACGGATGGCTGCGGCTTCACCCAATGCCGCACGTCGCTGGGTGCCAACGATATGTCACGCGGCTGGTACAGCTACGACGAAACCCCCGGCGATTTTGCGCTGGAGCATTTCTCGATTGGCAATGACCGCGAAACGCTGATCCCCTATATCAAGGCCGCGCAACAGTTCCGGCCCGACCTCAAGCTCTGGGCCTCGCCGTGGTCGCCGCCGACCTGGATGAAGCGCACTGGTCACTATGCCCAGGCCCCGTCCTGGCCCGGCCAGCCAAGCAACGGCATCCGCCCCGACCAGCTGGGCAAGGAGGGCGAGGACTCGTTCATCCAGGAGGCACGCTATTTCGACGCCTATGCCCGCTATTTCCGCCGCTTCGTCGAAGACTATGCCGCCGCGGGAATTCCGATCGGGATGGTCATGCCGCAGAACGAATTCAACTCGGCCCAGCCCTTCCCGAGCTGCTGCTGGACGCCCGAGGGGCTGGCCCGGTTCCTGCCTTACCTGGGGCGGGAGATGGACAAGGTCGGCACGCAAGTTTTCTTCGGCACGCTGGAGCGCGGCAGATCGGAAGAGCGTCGTGTAGGGA
>CALCQB010000059.1 GCA_937897535.1 uncultured Novosphingobium sp.
GGGTACCATATCGGGTGGTTGGGCCGGGGGAGCGGGCCGGTGTTGCTTCCACCAATGTGGAAAAGCCTTATCCGATCCGCACCGCGATATAGACCAGTCCCGGCTGACCGGGGCGCATGACCTGCAGCGTTACGGTCGGGCGGCCGGCGCTCTTCGCATCGCGGACTGCCTTGTCGAGGTCGCTGGTCGAATTGACCGCGGTAAAGTTGGCCGAAACCACGATGTCGCGGCGTTGCAGCCCGCGGTTGGCAGCGTCCGACGCCGGATTGACCCCGGCGATGACGACACCCCGGGTCGAACCCGGCACGCCCAGTTGACCGGCATAGTCGGGGTTCATGGTCAGGACCTTGAGCCCCAGCGCGCTCTCGGCCAGGCCTTCGCCCTGGGCCTGCGGCCCGGCGAACGGATCGGGCTGGACTTCGGGGGTCAGAGCCTTGGCCAGCTCCTGCTGGTTCGGACGTTTCGCCACCACGGCATAGACCGTGGCAGGTTTGCCGCTTCGCAGGACCTCGATCGGGATCCGCGTGCCGGGTGCGACGCTGGAGACGATCCCCGACAGCGTCCGGTCCGGCGTGACCGGCTGGTTGTTGACCTTCATCACGATGTCGCCAACCTGGATACCGGCGGTCGCGGCCGGCTGACCGGCGACCACGGCACGGACCAGTTCGCCGCGATCATGCGGCAGCCCCAGCGAATCCGCGATTTCGTCGGTCACCGGCTGGATCGAAATCCCCAGGTAACCGCGCTCGATCTCCTGACCGCTGCGCAGCCGCTCGACGATCGGCCGGGCGGTGTCGGATGGAATGGCAAAGCCGATCCCGATATTGCCGCCGGTCGGCGCAACGATCCAGTTGTTGATCCCGATCACGTTGCCGGCCATGTCGAACATCGGCCCGCCCGAATTGCCCGAATTGATCGAGGCGTCGGTCTGGATGTAGTGATCGTAGGCCCCGGTGCCGGTATTGCGGTTGACCGAGCTGACAATGCCGGAGGTGACCGTTCCGCCCAGGCCGAACGGGTTGCCGATCGCGATGATCCAGTCCCCGGCGCGGGCCTTGGCCGAATCGCCGAACTTGACGAATGGCAGCGCCCCGGGCGCGTTGATCTTGAGCACGGCGATATCGGATTCGACATCGCGACCGACGATCCGGGCCTTGTACTGATTGCCGTCGGCCAGCTTAACCGTCACATCGTCGGCCTGGCCTTCGCGGTCGAGGCTGATCACGTGGTTGTTGGTGACGATGAAGCCATCGGGCGAGATGATGAAGCCCGAGCCGACCGCCTCGGCGGTCTTCGACTGAGCCCCGCCGCCTGGCTGGATCGGACCGAACGGGGTGGCAATGGTCGGCGCCTGAACCGACACCTTCTGCCGCACGGTGATGTTGACCACGGCGGGCTGCAATTGCTGGGTCAGGTCGGCGAAGCTGGCCGGTGCCCCGGCCCGCGGCACGATCGTCCGCATTTGCTCGGCATCGTTCTGGGCAACCTGGGCTCCGGCGGGAAAGCCGCCGACCAGCGAGAGCGCTGCGCCGCCCAGCAACAGCGCCGACGTGACACCATAGACGTACTTCACGTGGCTAATTCCTTCTGCTCAAGAATCCGACCCCCAGGGCGCGGATTCACGTCATTCTCCCTTAATGGGGATTGAATGCGTCAGTTTCCACCGAAGTGCTTCAGATAGCCGCTGTCCGGCGGCAAAATGATGGTGGTGGCGTTCTTGCGCTTGGGATCGCCGTAGAGCTCGTCATAGCTGCGCATCGCCCTGAAGAAGCTGTAGAATTGCGGATCCTTGTCGCTGCTCAGCTTGCGCCGCGCGGTCGCATCGGCCTCTGCCGACGAGGCGATCGACAGCGCATCGTCGGCGCTGCGCTTTTCGATTTCGGCCAGGCTTCCCTCATGCCGCAGCCGCATCCGGTCATAGGCCGAGCGCAGGCTGCCTTCATCGAGCAAGACCCGCGCCAGCCGCAGATCGACCACCTGGATGCCGTACTGCCGGGTCCGCGCATCGAGCGCGCGCAGCATCGCGGGATTGGCCCCGCCCGCGCCGGGACGGGCAATGTCGATCACGTCGTGCTGGCCCAGTTCCTGGTCAAGCACGGCGGGCAGCAGCGATTTCAGCTGATCGTCGATCTTTTCGGCCGAGCCAAGCGAACCCGCCAGCTTTGCCGGATCGATGATCCGGTAAGTCACGTCGGTATCGACCAGCAGCCATTGCTGGTCGGCGCTCTTGACCCGCTTGGCCGCGTGGCTGAACGTGACCAGGCCGCGCGGCAGCCAGACCACGCTTTCAACCAGCGGGATCTTGGCGACGATCCCGGCCCCGCTTGCCCCGCCGGGGTGAAAGCGATTGATCACCCGCTCGGGCTGGCCCATTCGCTCGATCACCGCCTGCTGGTCTTCGCCGACCACGGTCAGGCTGGCCGCGCCGAGCAGCAGGATGAAGGCGAGCGCGAACAAGCCGCTGCGATATTCGTGATACAGGCTGGCCATGGTCACTGCCCTCCCGGCTGGCCAGCGGCCTTGTCGGCGGCGGGCGGCGAGGGCAGGGTGACACCGCCACCATTGCCGCCGATCACGACCTGGTTGTTGCGCAGGATCCGCTCGATCGTCTCGTAATAGATCCGCTCGCGGGTGATCCCGGGGGCGATCCGGTATTGGTCGTAGGCCTTGTCGAAGGCCTTGGCCTCGGCTTCGGCCGAATAGCGGACCCGGGCGGCATAGGCGATCGCCGCATCGCGGTTCTTGCCGGCGTCCTGGTTGGCCTTCTCGATCTTCTTGAAGGTGTCGCCCAGCTTGGCCGGCGGATTGGCGGCGGTCAGTTCGACCCCGCCGACGCTGATCCCGGCGCCCCAGGCATCGAGCACCCGCTGCAGCCGCTGCGCGACCCTTTGCTGCAATTCGTTCTGGCGCTTGCCGCCGCGCAGTTCGTCAAAGGTCAGTTCCGCGACGGCCGCCCGGACCGCGCTGTCGGCCAGCCTCCGCAGCGCCGCTTCGCCATCGGGCAGGGCATAGCTGAACGCCTTGAGATCGCCGACCCGCCAGCGGACCAGGGTGCGCACGTCGATCAGCTCGCCGTCGCGGGTCAGCATCAGGGTCTCGGCTTCCTGATCGGGCAGCAGCAGCACCTGCTCCTTGCCGACCTCGCGCCGGGTGACCGACTGGATCGGCCAGGGCAGGGTGAAGCCGGTACCAGGCCCGATCGTCCCGGCATAGCGGCCCAGCGTGGTCACGATCCCGCGTTCGTTAGGGGCGAGCACATGGATCGAGGTCGACAGCAACCAGGCCGAGACCACCCCGAGCGTGCCCCACAGCCACAAGGCATTGCGGTTCAGACCGAGCGGCGAGCCGGGCGACGGGCGGCGCTGGCGCAGGATATCGTCCATCCGGGCCGAACGCCGCGGTGCGGTGTCGTCTGCCGGGGAAAGCCAGGGGTTTTGGGCGGGTTTTGGCGGGGTCGGCGCGGCTTCAACCGGGCCTTCACCCTGGCTGACCGGTTCCGGCTGCTCGTCCGCGCCCTTCTTCTTGCGGCCCCGCTTGGGGCTTTCGCTCTCACTCATGCCCCATGTTATAGGGCTGCGCCGGGCAATTAACAGGGTGCTGCGCGCATTTTTCCTTGCCAGAGCCCGGCGAAACGGGTTTCGGCCTTGGCCCATGGACAAACCCGAAGACAACGCCGACGCCCTTCGTACCCTGCTGCCGCCGCTGGCCCAGGCCCGGCTCCAGTCGCTGCGGGTCAAACACGGCATTGCGATTGCGGTGATCGAGGCCGGCGGGCTCGACGCGGTCGAGCGCGAACGGCTTGAGCAAGCGGTCAAGGTCTCACTGGCTGGCCAGCCCGGGGTTTCCGACGTGCGGGTCGCGCTGACCGCCGACAAGCATGGCCGCCGGATCATCGCGGTCGGATCGGGCAAGGGCGGGGTCGGCAAATCGACCGTTTCAACCAATCTGGCGGTCGCGCTGGCCCGGATGGGCCGCAAGGTCGGGCTGGTCGATGCCGATATCTACGGCCCCTCGCAGCCGCGGCTGCTTGGCAACGAAGGGATCAAGCCGCAGGCCCGCGGCGACAAGCTGGTTCCGGTCCCCAGCCAGTGGGGCGTGCCGGTGCTGTCGATGGGCCAGCTGATCGCGGCGGACAAGGCGATCGCCTGGCGCGGACCGATGGCCGGCAACGCGCTCGGCCAGCTGATCGATGCCGAATGGGGCGACGTCGATACGCTGATCGTCGATCTGCCGCCCGGCACCGGCGACGTCCAGCTGACCATGCTCCAGCGGCACAAGCCGGCGGGCGCAGTGATCGTTTCGACCCCGCAGGATCTGGCACTGATCGATGCGCGCCGCGCGATCCAGCTGTTCGAGGTCGGCCAGGTTCCGGTGGTCGGATTGATCGAGAACATGGCCGGTTATGCCTGCCCGCATTGCGGCGAGGTCAGCGATCCGTTCGGTTCGGGCGGAGCGGAAACGGCGGCAGGCGACCTGGGCCTGGCCTTCCTCGGCCGGATCCCGCTGCAGCTGGCGATCCGCGAGGCGAGCGACGCCGGGACGCCCCCGGCGGCGGGGGATGGCCCGGCGGGCGAAGCCTTCACCGCGATCGCCCGGCGCGTCGCGACCTGGCTCGACAACCAGTAGCCAGACCCTAAAGGTAGCGGCGAAGGGCAAGGGCATTCGATGCAGTTTACACGGCGCGGGGTTCTGATCGGGGCGGGGGTGACCGGCGGCTTGATTGCCGCCTGGGCGCTCAGCCCACGCAGTTTTCCGCCGCCACTGACCGCCGGTGAAGGCGAATATGCCTTCGATGCCTGGCTCAAGATCGGCAAGGATGGGGTGGTCAGCGTGGCCGTGCCGGACGTCGAGATGGGCCAGGGTATTACCACCCTGATCCCGCAGATCGTCGCCTATGAACTGGGGGCAGACTGGCGCCAGATCGCGGTCGAGCCGGCTCCGGTCAGCGGGATTTACGGCAATGCGCCGCTGGCCGCGGCCTGGGCGCCGCTGTGGCTGCCGCTCGGCACGGCGCTGGCAGAGGCGCCCGACAGTCTGCTGGCCCGGCGCTATGCCCAGAACGAGGCGTTTGTGGTGACCGCCGATGGCACGTCGTTGGCGGCGCATGAGCAGGCCGCGCGGGCTGCGGCGGCGAGTGCGCGGGCGGTGCTGGCGATGGCCGCCGCCGATCGCTGGGATGTCGCCTGGGAAGAATGCGATGCCCAGAACGGCTTCATCGTCCACGACAAGCAGCGCCTGTCCTTCGCCGAGCTGGTGGCCGAGGCCGTGAGCTTCAGCCCACCCAGCCCGCCGGTCGTACGCGCCGAGCCGCCGCAGGAGCGCGCCGCCGAGTTTCCGGCCGGTGCCCCGCTGCGGGCGCCCCGGCTCGACCTGCCGAGCAAGGTTGACGGCAGCTTCTCGTTCGCTGGCGATGTCCGCCTGCCCGACATGGTCTTTGCCGCGATCCGCCACGCCCCGGTCGGCGATTGCACGCTGGGCAGTTTCGATGCCGAGCGGGCCAAGGGCGTGCCCGGCCTGCTCCGCCTGGTCGAACACAAGACCTGGCTCGCCGCCGTTGCGACCAATTGGTGGGCGGCCGAACGCGCGCTCAAGGTCGCCGCGCCAAAGTTTCGTCATGCCAATCTCGCCGATAGCGGCAAGATTGCTGACCAGCTCGAAACGGCGCTGCGGCGGGGCGAGGCGAACCGAATTGCCGAATTAGGCGATCCCGACGCCTGGCTGTCCGACAAGTTCGAGCACGTCGCCCGCTACAATATCGCCCCCGCGCTGCACGCCGGGATCGAGACCGCGACCGCGACCGCCCGCGTCGAGATCGGCAAGGTCGAGCTGTGGCTGGCGAGCCAGGCTCCGCAGGCCGCGCGGCAGGCGGTGGCCAAGGCGCTTGGCGTTTCGCTGTCCAGCGTGGTGATCTACCCGCTGCCGGCCGGCGGCAGCTTCGACGCCCGGCTCGACCCAGCCCATGCGGTCGAAGCGGCGTTGATCGCGCGCGACGTCGGCAAGCCGGTCCAGCTGATGTGGTCGCGCTGGCAGGAGCATGTCGCGGGCTTGCCGCGCACGCCGGCCAAGGCGGTGCTGGCGGCGCGGACCGCGCCCGATGGCTCGTTGATTGCGCTGAAGCTGCGGATCGCAATGCCGGCCACCGCGCGCGAATTCGGGGCGCGATTGTTTGACGGGGCAGACCGCCGCGATGCGCTGGAGCAGCAGGACGGCGCCGATCCGCTGGCGATGCAGGGCATGGTACCGGTCTACCGGATGCCGCATCTGGTGGTCGAACACGTCCCTGTTGCGATACCGCTGCCGACCGGGCGGCTGCGCGGCAATTCGCACGGGATTGCGGCGTTCCTGATCGAAGGCTTCATCGACGAACTGGCCCACCGCGCCAGGCTCGAACCGCTGTCCTACCGGATGGCGATGCTGGGGCACGAGATCAAGCTGGCCACCTGCCTCCAGCGCGCCGCGACCCTGGCCGAATGGAACGGCGGCGGCGGCGGGACCGGGCAGGGGCTCGCCTGCTACAAGCTGGAGCAGGGCGGGCGCGAGGGGCGGATCGCGGTGATCGCCTCGGCCCGGCTCGATGAACGCGGGATCCGGGTCGACAAGCTGACCGCGGTCGCCGACATCGGCCGGATCATCAACGTCGATATTGCCCGCCAGCAGATCGAGGGCGGGCTGATCTTTGGCATGGGGCTGGCTGCGGGCAGCGCAACTGCCTTCAAGGACGGGTTGCCGATGATCGGCCAGCTGGGGATGCTTGGGTTACCCTTGCTCAGCGATTGCCCGGAGATTGAAGTGGAGTTCATCGATAGTGACGCCGACCCGTTCGATCCGGGCGAACTGGGGGCGATCTGTGCGCCCCCGGCGATCGCCAATGCGCTGGCCTCGGCCGGAAGCGAGCGGCTGCGCAACCTGCCGCTGACCGGAGCGGGGCAGTGACCCTGCCGCCCGGTCACCCGCCGGTAACGTCGCCCAAAATCGGGGTGCTGCTGGTCAACCTCGGTACGCCCGATGCGCCCACGCCAAAGGCGGTGCGGCGCTATCTCAAGCAATTCCTGTCCGACCGCCGCGTGGTCGAAATCCCGCGGCTGGTGTGGTGGCCGATTCTCAACGGGATCATCCTCAATACCCGCCCGCGCAAGAGCGCCCACGCCTACAGCCAGGTCTGGACTCCCGATGGCTCGCCGCTGGCCGCGATCACCAAGGCCCAGGCCGAGGCCTTGCAGGTACGGCTTGGCGATTCCGTGCTGGTCCGCTGGGGGATGCGTTATGGCAATCCCGCGATCGGGGCCGAGATCGACGCGCTGAAGGCCGCCGGGTGCGAGCGGATCCTGTTCGCGCCGCTCTATCCGCAATATTCCGGGGCGACGACCGCGACCGCGCTCGATGCGCTGGCGGCCAAGCTGGAAACAGTGCGCTGGCAACCCGCACTGCGCACGCTGCCACCATATCACGACGATCCGGCCCACATCGAAGCGCTGCGCGCCGATACCGCGCGGCAGTTGCAGGCGCTTGATTTCGTGCCTGAAGTGCTGCTGCTGTCGTTCCACGGCATGCCTGAACGCACGCTGCACCTCGGCGATCCCTATCACTGCCATTGCCGCAAGACCGCGCGGTTGCTGGGCGAGGCACTGGCGGCTGAGTTTCCCGGTCTGCGGATCGAGACAACCTTTCAGTCACGGTTCGGCCGGGCCAAGTGGCTCGAACCCGCCACCGACACGGTGATCGCGGCCGAAGGTGCCAGGGGCACCCGGCGCATCGCCATTGCCGCGCCGGGCTTTTCCGCCGATTGTCTCGAAACGCTGGAAGAGCTGGCGATCCGGGGCAAGGAGCAATTCCAGCAAGCGGGCGGCGAGCAATTTGCCGCACTAAGCTGCCTCAACACCTCCGACGCCGGGATGCAGATGCTCGAAGCACTGGTCCGGCGCGAACTCAAAGGATGGACCGACTGACCATGCCCGGCCTCAACCCCCAGATCGACCCTGACGGCCTGCTCGAATTCTCGGTGGTGTTCACCGACCGTTCGCTCAACCACATGAGCCAGCGGTTCCAGGCGGCGATGCGCGATATCCATGCCGGGCTGACCGAGGTCTATGGCGCGGCGCGGGCGGTGGTGGTGCCGGGCGGCGGGTCCTATGCGATGGAAAGCGTCGCGCGGCAGTTCGCCACCGGCAAGCGCGTACTGGTGATCCGCAACGGGTTCTTCTCCTATCGCTGGAGCCAGATCTTCGAGGCCGGGTCGATCCCGGCGAGCGAAACCGTGCTGAAAGCGCGGCGGATCGGCAACGGCGGGCCGACCGATCCGTTCGCTCCGCCGCCAATCGACGAAGTGGTTGCAGCTATTCGGAGCGAGCGGCCCGAGGTGGTCTTCGCCCCGCACGTCGAGACCGCCAGCGGGATCATCCTGCCCGATGGTTATGTGAAGGCCGTGGCCGAGGCCGCACACGCGGTTGGCGCGCTATTCGTGCTCGATTGCGTCGCTTCGGGCTGCGTCTGGGTCAACATGCAGGACCTCGGCGTCGACGTGCTGATCTCGGCCCCGCAAAAGGGCTGGTCGGCCTCGCCCTGCGCCGGGCTGGTGATGCTGAGCGAGGCGGCGCTGGAGGCGTGCCGCAAGGCGCAATCGACCAGTTTCGCGATCGATCTCGGCAAGTGGCTGACGATCATGGAAGCCTATCTTGGAGGCGGGCACATGTACCACGCCACCATGCCGACCGACGCTCTGATCCAGTTCCGCGATGCGATGCTGGAAACGAAGGCGGCGGGTTACGAGACGCTGCGCGCCGCCCAGTGGGAGCAGGGCAACGCGGTTCGCGCGATGCTCGCCGCGCGCGGGGTACCGTCGGTTGCCGCCGATGGCTTTGCCGCACCGGGGGTGGTGGTCAGCTTCACCCAGGATCCCGAAGTGCAGAACGGCAAGAAGTTTGCCGCGCTCGGCCTGCAGATTGCCGCCGGGGTGCCGTTGATGATAGACGAGGGGGCCGACTACAAGAGCTTCCGGCTCGGCCTGTTCGGGCTCGACAAGCTCTATGACGTGCCGGCCAGCCTGGCCCGGCTCGAAACGGCGTTCGATCAGGTATTTCCGCGCTAAGGACAGGACCAGCCATGGCCACTCTCGCTGCACCGACCCCGGCCTATTCCCACTGGTCGCAGGCCCAGCCGGCCCATGCGCTGGACCATATTCCGGGCGAGAAGGGCCTGCCGATCCTGGGCAATACCCTGACCCTGCTGGCCGACCCGGTCGGGTTCGGCGACCGGATGCGGGCCAAGTACGGTGACGTATTCCGCTCCAACGCCTTCGGGCGCAATTCGGTGCTGCTGTTCGGGGCTGACGCCAACGAACTGGTGCTGTTTGACCGCGACAAGCTGTTCTCGAGCGAGCAGGGCTGGGGCCCGGTGCTCGACCTGCTGTTCCCGCGCGGGCTGATGCTGCTCGATTTCGATCATCACCGCGCCGATCGCCGCGCCTTGTCGATCGCGTTCAAGCCCGAGCCGATGCGGCACTATTGCGATGCGCTCAATGCCGGGATCTCGGCGCGGGTCGAGCAGTGGCGCGGGCGGCAGATGCAGTTCTATCCGGCGATCAAGCAGCTGACGCTCGACCTCGCCGCTGACAGTTTCCTCGGTGTACCGCTCGGGCCAGAGGCCGACGCGATCAACAAGGCCTTCGTCGACATGGTCCAGGCCTCGATCGGGGTGGTGCGCAAGCCGCTGCCGTTCACCGCGATGGGCCGGGGGGTGGCGGGCCGCAAATTCCTGGTCGACTACTTCACCCGCGAAACGCTGAAACGCCGGGAAGCGGGCGGCGGGCAGGACATGTTCAGCCAGTTCGCCACGGCCACGCACGAGGACGGCAGCCTGATGCCGGTCGACCAGGTGGTCGATCACATGATCTTCCTGATGATGGCCGCGCACGATACGATCACCTCGTCGGCGACCTCGCTGGTCTGGCTGCTCGCCAAGAACCCCGAATGGCAGGACAGACTGCGGGCTGAACTGCTGGCGGTGACTGGTGGCGAAGGGCGGCCGCTGGCCTATCAGGACCTCGGCAAGGTTGAGCTGACCGAGATGGCGTTCAAGGAAGCGCTGCGGCTGATCCCGCCGGTGCCCTCGCTCCCGCGCCGGGCGCTGCGCGAGTTCGAGTTCGGCGGCTACCGGATTCCGGCCGGGACTCCGGTGGGGATCAGCCCCGGTGCGGTCCACATGGATCCCGAGCATTGGCCCGAGCCGGAGAAGTTCGATCCGCTGCGCTTCACCCCGGATCAGATCGCCAAGCGCCACAAGTACGCCTGGGTCCCGTTCGGCGGCGGCGCGCACATGTGCCTGGGGCTGCACTTCGCCTATATGCAGGTCAAGGTGCTGATGGCCCAGATCCTGACCCGCTACCGGATCGAAATCGCGCCGGGCTATGAGCCGAAGTGGCAGCCGTGGCCGATCCCCAAACCGCGCGACGGGCTGACGGTGACCTTCACCCCGGTTTAGAGGCCGGCGGCCTTGCGCAGTTCATCGTTGATTCGGCTCTGCCAGCCACTGCCCTGCCGCTTGAACCAATCGATCACTTCGCGGTCGAGCCGCAGCGAAACCGGCTGCTTGGGATTGTCCGATTTGGGACGACCCCGGCGCACCAATTTCGCGCCGACATAGGCGTCAGCCTCTGCAAACCAGTCGTCGCCGAGTTCCGGCTTGAGCTCATCCGGATCGCTCGCGAGCAATGCGATAGCTTTCTCTTTCTCGATCATTGGCTTTCCACAACGTAATGATGCGACGTACCTCACCTCGTGGCGTCCAGGCGATGATCACAACCGCGTTGTCGAGCATTGCAAGCGAATGAAATCGTGGCTCTTGATCGCTATGCTTGTCATCTGGCTTGGTTAGGTGAAATCCATCAAAGGCTTCTCCGCAGCGGGCCATATCCAGCCCGCGTGCTGCAATCACAAGGTCACGTTTAACTGGGTCGAATTCGATTTCCATTCGGATCGCTCCGTGGGCAAGTCGCAGTGAAGCGACGTTGTTTGTCCATGGCCTGTCTCCAGTTTAAACGCAGGTTGCTGCATTAAATTGGTGTATATACGATAAATTATGGAAAGTCAATAGTTGTATATACAAAAATTGTCTTAGAAATCGACGGCGATTCCCTTCCTCACCCAGTCGCCATAACGGGTCGGGCTGAGCCCGTCGGGATCTTCGGTTTCGACCGGTGCTGCTGGCTGGGGCGCCGGATCGTTGCTCCAGTGGGCGGGCTTGACGAAGTCCTTGGGACGCTGGGTGGCGCGCTTGGTCATGGGCATTCCATGCGCGCGCTGGCCCTTGAATGCAATTGCCTCTAGGGGCTGGCCGATGGACATTCCCGGCTTCCCCGCGCGCAAGGGTGCGCTCAAACTGCTCGATGCGGTGCTCAACCGGGGCGAAACGCTCGATATGGCGGCGAACGGCGCGCTTCAGGGAATCCGCAGCGGTCCCGACAAGGCGCTGGCCCGGGCGCTGGCCGGGGAAGCGCTGCGCTGGCTGGTCGATCTCGACGCGCTGATCGACTCTGCGACCCGGCAGATCCTGCCCCCCGATGCCAAGCCGCGCAACGTGCTGCGGCTGATGCTGGCCGGGTGGCTGCGGCTCGATACCCCGCCCCACGCGGTGATCGCGACCGGGCTCGAGCTGCTCAGCGGCGGTCCGCGGCGTCTGGCGCATGGGGTTTTCTCAGCGCTGGTCCGCCAGAACGCGAAGCTTCCCGCCGAGCCGACGTTGCCCCCGGCAGTGGCCGAGCGCTGGGGCGAGCGGGCGAGTGCGATTGCCGCCGGTCTGGCCGTTCCGCCGCCGCTTGACCTGTCGCTGCGCGATCCGGCGGAGACTGCGCTGTGGGCCGAACGGCTGGGCGGCGTGTCACTCGCGCCCGGTCATGTCCGCTTGGCGCGCGGGACGGCGGTCGAAAATCTCGAGGGCTTTGATGAGGGCGCGTGGTGGGTGCAGGACCTCGCCGCGAGCCTGCCCGCACGGTTGCTGGGGCCGGGCGAGGGCCGCCGCGTGCTCGACCTGTGCGCCGCGCCGGGGGGCAAGACGCTGCAGCTGGCGGCGGCGGGCTGGCAAGTCACCGCACTTGAGCGCAGCGCCAAGCGGGCGACCCGGATCGGGGAGAACCTTGCCCGGACCGGCCTCTCGGCCGATTTGGTAATCGCCGATGCCCTGGAATGGGCGCCGACCGAATCCTTCGATGCGGTGCTGCTCGACGCGCCCTGCACCGCCACCGGGACCTGCCGCCGCCACCCCGACGTGCTGCACCGGATCGGCCCGCGCCAGATCGCCGAGATGACCGAATTGCAGGGGGGCTTGCTCGACCGTGCGGTTGGCTGGGTCAAACCGGGCGGACGGCTGGTCTATGCGGTCTGCTCGCTGGAGCCCGAAGAAGGCGAGGCGCAGGTTGAGCGGGTAACGCTGACCGGCGATCCGATCGGACCCGACGAACTGCCCGCAGGCTTGCAGCCGCTAGGGCAAGGTTGGCTCCGCACCGATCCCGGCATGCTGGCCGAAGCGGGCGGGCTCGACGGGTTTTTCGTGGCGCGGTTCCGCAAGTAGTTCCTCTCCATTTTCACGTAGTGCAAATGGGGAGGTGGCAGTTCCGCAGGAACTGACGGAGGGGTGTCGATGCTGGCGTCCATTCCCCTCCGTCTCGGCTTCGTCGATCCACCTCCCCATTTGTGGCCTTCGCCAAAAATAGGGAGGACCTACTTTGCCTAACCCTTCAGCCGTTCCGCAAAACCCTGCTGCAGCTTGGCCAGCTTGGGCGGGATCACGGCCAGGCAGTAGGGATTGCGCTGGCCTTCGCCTGCCCAGTATTCCTGGTGATAGTCCTCGGCCGGATACCAGGTCGCCGGTCCTTCGATCGTGGTCACCGCCTGCTGGCCGGGATGGCCGGTATTCCAGCGCGCAATCCCGGCTTCCGCTTCGGCGCGCTGGTCAGCATCCAGCGGAAACAGTGCGGAGCGATACTGCGTGCCGACATCGTTGCCCTGGCGGTTGAGCTGGCTGGGGTCGTGGGTCGCCATGTGGATGTCGAGCAGGTCGGCAAAGGACACCACGGTGGGATCGAATTCGATCCGGATCGCTTCGGCATGGCCGGTCGTGCCGCTGCAAACCTGCTTGTAGGTCGGGTCGGCAATCGCACCGCCGATATAACCGCTTTCGACCGCGCTGACCCCGGCGATCGACTTGAACACCGCCTCGGTGCACCAGAAGCAGCCGCCCGCGAAAATTGCCTGTGCCATGACCTGTCCTTTCGTGTCGGTTGCCTAGATAGTTACGGTGTCCCCGCTTGTCATCGGGACTTAGGCCATTAGGCTGACCTTCACAGAACTCACCCCGGGAGAAATTGATGCGCCGCTTTATCCTGCCGATCCTTGCCCTGGGTATCGCCATACCCGCCGCGATAACCATGGCCGCTCCGCCGAAATCGGCTTCGGCCAGGATCAACCCCGATCTCGCCGCCGCTGTTGCCAATCCGCTGCGCGACAAGGACCGGACTCGCGATGTCTACCGCAAACCGGCCGAGACGCTGGCGTTCTTCCAGGTCTCGCCCGAAATGAAGGTCGGCGAATATGCCCCCGGCGGGGAGTGGTACTCGCGCCTGCTCGGGCTCTACCTTGGCCCCAAAGGCAAGCTGGTCGGGCTTTATTTCGACCCCACGCCGGGGGCCTTTGGCGAGGCCCAGCAAAAGGGCATCCGCGACGGCGCGGCCAAGTATCCGGCCGACATCGCCGGCTGGTCGGGCCTCCCGGCCGAGCGGTTCGCGGCCTATACACTCGATGCGGTACCGGCGGCGGAGAAGGGCACTTTCGACCGGATCCTGGTGATGCGGATGATGCACAACCTGCTGCGCTGGAATATCGCCGACCGCGAGATCAAGGCGATGCGCGACCTGCTCAAGCCGGGCGGGATGATCGGGATCGAACAGCACCGGGCCAAGCCGAACGCGCCCTATAGCTTTACCGACGGATCGAAGGGCTATCTGCGCGAGAAGGACGTGATCGCGTTCATGGAGATCCATGGCTTCGACTATGTCGGCAGCAGCAAGGCCAACGCCAATCCCAAGGACCCGGCCGACTGGCCGAACGGGGTCTGGACCCTGCCGCCGGCGCTGCGCGACGCCAAGGAGGAAGACAAGGCCCGGCTGACCGCGATCGGCGAGAGTGACCGGATGACGCTGCTTTTCCGCAAGCGGTTGTGATGTTAGGGCGGCGGCATGAGCACCTTGACTGTCGCCGCCCTGCAATTGCCGCTCGGATCTTCCGACGAAGCCGAGAATATCGCCGCCGTATCGGTGCTGGTCGAGCAAGCAGCAGCGCAGGGCGCGCAGCTGATCCTGCCGCCGGAACTGTTTTCCGGGCCCTATTTCTGCAAGACCGAGGACGAGGCGCTGTTTGCGCTGGCCCGGCCCACGGCTGAACATCCCTCGGTCCGGGCGATGCAGGCGCTGGCCGCAAAGCTTGGGGTCGCGATCCCGACCAGCTTTTTCGAGCGCGACGGGCAGCACTATTACAACACCCTGGCGATGATCGGCCCCGATGGCGCGATCATCGGCACCTATCGCAAGAGCCATATCCCCGACGGGCCGGGCTATGAGGAAAAGTACTATTTCCGTCCCGGCAACGATGGCTTCAAGGTCTGGGACCTGTTCGGGCACAAGATCGGGGTCGGGATCTGCTGGGACCAGTGGTATCCCGAATGCGCGCGGGTGATGGCCCTGATGGGGGCCGAAGTTCTGCTCTACCCGACCGCAATCGGCTCCGAACCCTATGACGCGGAACTCGACACCAGCCGGATGTGGCGGCGGGCGATGCAGGGCCACGCGGTCTCGAACTGCATGCCGGTGGTCGCCGCCAACCGGATCGGCAGCGAGGACGGGCAGCGGTTCTACGGCCACTCGTTCATCACCGACGAATGGGGTGATTTCCTCGCCGAATTCGGAGCCGACGAAACCGGTGTGCTGACCGCCAGCCTCGATCTGTCGCGCGCCGCCCGCCACCGCGCCGGGATGGGCTTTTTCCGCGATCGCCGCCCGCAGCTTTACGGCCGGATCGCGCAGGATATCTAGGCCGTGGCGCAGCGCTATCTGATCGCGCTGGGCTCGAACAAGCGCCACCATCGCCATGGGCCGCCCGAGCGGGTCCTTGCGGCAGCGGTTGAGGCCTTGGGGCAGGCCGGGGTCGCGGTGCTGGCGAACGCACCGATCCTGCACTCGGCCCCGCTCGGCCCGTCGCGGCGGCGCTATGCCAACGGTGCCGCGCTGGTCGAGACCGCGCTGGCACCCGACGATCTGCTCGAACTCCTCAAGACAATTGAACGCGCGTTCGGCCGCCGCCGCGGCGGGCAGCGCTGGGCAGCGCGGGTGCTCGATCTCGACATCGTGCTGTGGAGCGGCGGGGCCTGGTTCGCGCCGGGGCTGACCGTGCCCCACATCGCGTTCCGCGCGCGCGCCTTCGTGCTGGCCCCGGCCATGGCGCTCGCGCCGACCTGGCGCGATCCGGTCAGCGGACTTTCGCTGCGCCAGCTTCACACCCGCTTGACCCGGCCCCGTCCGCTCCTTAGGTGAGCGCCAATCCCACAGCGGAAACGCGGTGAGGGCCCTTAGCTCAGTCGGTAGAGCAACTGACTTTTAATCAGTAGGTCGCTGGTTCGAACCCAGCTGGGCTCACCACACAGTCCGCCAAAGTCCGAGACTTTGGCGTCTCTCGTCAGCCGTGACAAAATTACCCGGCATTTCCGGGACTTTGCCTGCGATCGTTCGGCGATCGCAGGCCGCAGAGACACTTTGGCACGATGGTGTGACGAGAATGATAGCGCGCGGTGACCTGTGGGGGCTGACGGCCA
>CALCQB010000060.1 GCA_937897535.1 uncultured Novosphingobium sp.
AGAACCTCGCCAAGGATTGGAACATCAGCCGCGAGGCCTGCGATGCCTATGCCGCCCGCAGCCATCAGCGTGCCGCTGCCGCCTGGGCCGAGGGCAAATTTGCCGATGAACTGGTGTCGGTCGAGATCCCGCAGAAAAAGGGCGAACCGGTGGTGTTCGCCCACGACGAAGGCTACCGCGCCGATGCTACGGTGGAGACCCTCGGCAAGCTCCGCGGTCTCGAAGGCGGGGTTGTCACCGCCGGCAACGCCAGCCAGCAGAACGACGCCGCCGCCGCCTGTCTGGTGGTGGCCGAAGACAAGCTTGAGGAACTGGGGCTCGAGCCGATCGCGTGGTTCCACTCGTGGGCGGCCGCAGGCTGCGATCCCAGCCGGATGGGCTACGGCCCGGTTCCGGCGACCGAGCGGCTGTTCGCCCGCAATGGCCTGTCGTTCAGCGATATCGGGCTGATCGAGCTCAACGAAGCCTTCGCCCCGCAGGTCCTTGCCTGCCTCAAGGGCTGGGGCTGGGCCGATGATGATAGCCGCCACGAGATCCTCAACGTCAACGGCTCAGGCATTTCTCTAGGGCATCCGATCGGGGCGACCGGCGGGCGGATTCTCGCCAACCTGACCCGCGAAATGCACCGCCGCGACGTGAAATACGGCCTCGAAACGATGTGCATCGGCGGCGGGCAGGGCATCGCGGCGGTGTTCGAGCGAGCATGAGCATCGACCTCGGCCATGTCCTGGGCGCGGCGCGGGGGTACCGCGATCTGGCGCGCGCAGCGGTGGCCGGGATCGACCCGGCCAACCAGCGCGCGCATCACGGCTTTGCCTGGATCGCGACCAGCGTTGCCGCGCTGGAAGCGGTGGCGGGCTGGCTCGACAGCAACGGTGGCGGAACCGAACTCGACCGGCAGGTTGCATACCTGGCCTTTGCCGAGACGCTTGGCCAACTGACCGGCGGCTTGCCGATGGGGCAGAACGAGCTGCTCCGCCCCGGCGATCTTGGCCTTGGCCAGACTGCGCGTGATCTGGCCCATGCCTGCGCCGAGCTGGTCGAAGGCGACCACGCTGCGACCCGCGCCGCTGTCGCCGCGGCACTGGCCGAGTGGCAGTGGCCGAGCGAGGGGCTGGATGGCGGCGAACTCGACACGATCCGTGAGTCATTCCGCCGCTTCACCGAGGCTGAGATTCTGCCGCACGCACATGGCTGGCACCTCGCCAATGCGCTTATCCCCGATGCGACCGTGGCGAAGATGGCCGAACTTGGCACCTTCGGTGCGACCATCCTTGAGGAATTCGGCGGATTGGGCCTCAGCAAGCTGGTGATGTGCCTGATCACCGAAGAGCTGTCGCGAGGGTGGATCGGGGCGGGCTCGCTCGGCACCCGTAGCGAGATCGCCGGCGAGTTGATCGCGCTGGGCGGCACGCCACAGCAGCAGGCCTACTGGTTGCCCAGGATCGCCAGTGGTGAGATTCTGCCGACCGCCGTGTTCACCGAACCCGATGTCGGCTCCGATCTAGGCTCGCTCCAGACCAAGGCGCGGCTGGTGGGCGGGGAATGGGTGATCGACGGGGCCAAGACCTGGATCACCCACGCCGCCCGCTCGGACCTGATGACGCTGCTGTGCCGGACCGTGCCCGACGCCAAGGGCTATGCTGGCCTGTCGATGCTGCTGGTTCCCAAGCCGCGCGGGACGGGGGCCGATCCATTCCCGGCCGAGGGCATGAGCGGCAGCGAGATCGAAGTGCTGGGCTACCGGGGTATGCGCGAATATGCGCTGCAATTCGACGGGATGCGGGCCCCCGGTGATGCGCTGCTCGGCGGCGAACAAGGTCAGGGCTTCAAGCAGCTGATGCGGACCTTCGAGGCGGCGCGGATCCAGACCGCCGCCCGCGCTGTCGGGGTGGCGAAGCGCGCGCTCGAGCTGGGTCTGGACTATGCCCTGGCCCGCAAGCAGTTCGGCAAGGCACTGGTCCAGTTCCCGCGCGTGGCTGACAAGCTGGCCATGGGCCTGACCGACTTCGTTCTCAGCCGTGAGCTGACCTACGCAGCGGCGCGGGCCAAGGACACCGGCAAGCGCTGCGACATCGAGGCCGGAATGGCCAAATTGCTCGCCGCCCGCGCGGCCTGGTCCAACGCCGATGCCAGCCTGCAGATCCACGGCGGCAACGGCTATGCGCTGGAGTACGAGATCAGCCGGGTGCTGTGCGACGCGCGAATCCTCAACATCTTCGAAGGCGCGGCCGAAATCCAGGCGCAGGTGATCGCGCGCGGCCTGCTCGAGGGGCGCAACTGATGAGCGGCTGGCAGGACTGGATCGGGCGCGAAGAGCGGCGCAGCGACCGGATCGATCCCGGCCAGTTCGCCCGGTGGTGCGCCACGCTCGATCGCGAGCCGCCAAGCAACGGAACGGCGGCGCAGGGGTTCCACTGGTGTTTGGGTCTGCCCGATGCACCGAGCGCGGCGCTGGGACCGGACGGGCATCCGCTGCGGGTTGATACGCCGGACAGCTTCCTGCCGCCGATCCCGCTGCCGCGCCGGATGTGGGCTGCGAGCAGCGTCGAGTTCCTTGCCCCGCTGCGGCTGGGCGAAGCGGTCAACCGAACCTCGCGGGTGCGGTCGATCACCGCGAAGAGCGGCGGCAGCGGCGAGCTGGTGTTTGTCGAGATCGGGCACGAGACCAGCGGCGATGCCGGGCTGGCGGTGCGCGAGGTCCAGACCGTGGTCTATCGCGGCCCGGCCGAGCCTGGCGCCGCGCCTGCGCCGCCGCCGCTTGGTGAGGGCGCATTCGATCCCGCCGGGTGGGACGCGCATCGTAGGGTCACGCCCAGCGAGCCGCTGCTGTTTCGTTACTCCGCGCTGACGTTCAACAGCCACCGGATCCACTACGATCTGCCCTACGCGGTCGGCGAAGAGAACTATCGCGGGCTGGTGGTCCACGGTCCGCTGACCGCAACCTTACTGCTCGACCTGGCGCGGCGCGAACTGGGTGACAATGCGCTCAAATCGTTCGCGTTTCGCGGTGTTTCACCCGCGATCTGCGGCGAAATGCTGCACCTCGTGCTGCGCAGCAAAGGCGCAGCATTCGAACTGGGTGCCTATGCTGCCGATGGCCGCGCGGTGATGAGCGCCAGCGCGACCTAGTCGAACTGTACCTTGCCGCGCCCGGCCTTGACCGTGGCGCGCTTTTTCTTGCCCTCGAGCCGTTCGCCCTTGTTGATCCGGTTGAGCCGGGTCTTGGCGCGCTTTTCGGGCAGGTTGAAGGATTCGGCGATCAGCTTGGCCATCCGGTCGCGTGCGTCGGCCCGGTTGGCCTCCTGGGTGCGAAATCGTTGCGCGGTCAGCAGCAGTTCGCCCTTGGCGGTCATCCGGCTTCCGGCCAGCTGCCTGAACCGGGCGAAAACTTCAGGCGGCAGCCGCAACGCATAGACATCGAGCCGCAGCTGCACTGCGGTCGCGACCTTGTTGACGTTCTGCCCGCCCGGCCCGGAGGCGGCGATGAAGCTTTCGCTGACCAGCGTCAGCGCGCGGGCGATCGTCTCATCCGCCGAGGTCGGCATCGGAAAAGCCCAGCGCCAGGAAATCGGCCGGTAGCGGCGCGGTCGCCATGATCGCGGCCTTGCCTTCGCGCGGCACGGTCAAGGCGCAGGCGTGGAGCATGGTCCGCTTGGCCCCGCGCGGATCGCCGTAAACCGGATCGCCGAGCAAGGCGTGGCCGAGGCCGTGTTCGGCATGGATCCGGATCTGGTGAGTGCGGCCCGTCTCGGGCCGGAATTCGACCAGGGTGAGCCCGCCGCGCTCCACCAGCTTGCGCCAGTGCGTGACCGCGTCCTTGCCCTTCTTCGCCGCGATCATCCGCCAGCCCTTTTCGGCGCTGGAGATCTTGGTCAGCGCGAGGTTGATCGTGCCTTCGTCGCCCTCGACCCGTCCCGCGACAATCCCGAGGTAGACCTTCTGCACCGTGCGCGCTTCGAACGCGGCGTTGAAGCGTTTGAGCGCCTTGGGATTGCGCGCCAGCAGCAGGCAGCCCGAAGTGTCGGTGTCGAGCCGGTGGACCGGAACCGGGGAAAGCGCAAAGCCCAGTCGCAGCTCGCTCGCGCGGTCTTCCAGGCAGGGGCCACCCGCGCGCGGGCGTTCGATCGGCAGGCTGGCGGGTTTGTCGATCACCAGCGCCTCGCCGTCTTCAAACAGGATCGAAAGGTCAGTCATTGCAGGGCCTCCGCTATGCGGCGCACCGCTTGTGTCAGTTTCGCTTCGTCGGCGGCAAAGCTGATCCGGAAGCCGTCGCGGCCGCCAAAGGCCGAGGCCGGGACCACCGCCACGCCGTGCTCGAGCAGGTGCAGGCACAGCGCTTCATCATCCCCGAACCGGGCCATCAAGGGCGCGGCATCGACCATGCAATAGAAGGCGCCGTCGGGCACCGGGCTCGACAGGCCCGGGACCGCGTTGATCGCACCAACCACGCTGTCGCGCCGCGCGCGGAACCGCTCGCGCCAATCGAGCAGAAAGTCTTGCGGGCCTTCGAAGGCGGCGACCGCGGCGGCCTGGCTGATCGAGGCGGCATTGCCCGAACTGTGGGACTGCAGCCGTGCCATCGCCTTGATCAGCCATTCGGGGCCCGCTGCCACCCCGATCCGGAAGCCGGTCATCGCGTGGCTCTTGGAGACGCCCGAGACGGTCAGCACCCGCTCGGCGAGGGCCGGGCATTCGGCCGCCAGCGTGGCGTGCGCACCTGCCCCATAGCGCAGCGGGGCGTAGATATCGTCGCTCATCACCAGCACCTGCGGATGGCGCGCGAGCACTTCGCCAAGCGCCCGCAGTTCCTCCGCCGGATAGGTCGCGCCGGTGGGGTTGCCGGGGCTGTTGAGCAGCAGCCAGCGGGTCGTGGGAGTGATCGCGGCTTCGAGTTGCGCGGGCGTTATCCGAAAGCCTCCCGCCGCCGTGGTCGGCAGATCGACCACCTCGGCCCCGGCAAACCGGACGATCTCGGGATAGCTGACCCACCACGGGCTGGGGATCAGCACTTCGTCACCCGGATCGAGCGTCGCCAGCAGCGCGTGGAAGATTGCCTGCTTGCCCCCGGCGCTGACGATCACCTGGTGGGGCGGAACCTCGATCCCGAGATCGCGCTGGAAATGGAGCGCGGCGGCTGCCCGCAAGGCGGCGGTGCCGGGGACGGCGGTATATTTGGTCTCTCCGGCATCGAGCGCCGCCTTGGCCGCCGCAATCACATGCGGCGGAGTGGCAAAGTCGGGCTCGCCGACCGACAGCGAGATCACGTCCTTGCCCGCCGCACGCAGCTCGATCGCGCGGTCGGTGATCGCGGTGGTCCGCGATGCGGCGATGCGCGAGAGGGCTTGGCTGAGCTTCACAGCAGTACCGCCGGGATCAGCCCGCGCAGGGCGTTGCCGATCAGGAAGCCATCGGCGAGATCGTCCAGCATCAGCTCGGCCTCGACCGCGCGGCCCTGTTCGATCAGCGCCCGGCGCTGGACCCCGGGCAGCAGGCCGAGCCGGGCGGGCGGGGTCAGCAGCTTGCCGTCGCGCTCGACAAACAGGGTGGTAAAGCAGCCTTCGGTCAGCAGTCCATCGTCGCGCAGCAGCAGTGCTTCGTCCGCCCCGACTGCTTTTGCGGCAGCCAGGCCGACATCATAGAACCCGCGGTCGCTGCTCTTGTGGCGCAGCCGCCAGTCGCCCGGATCGACCGGCATGCGCAGCACCGCGCAGCGTGCCGGTTCGCCCAGCGGCTGGGGTAGCGGACCCAGTTCGAGTGTATAGGCCCCGCTGCGCGCGACCAGCAGCCGCAGCCGGGCCGGGGCATCGGCATCGAAACACAGCGCCTGGATCGCGTTGCGCACCGCATGGCGATCGAACCCGAAGCCCAGATCGGCGGCGCTGGCCTTGATCCGCTCGAGATGCAGTTCGAGCAGCGGCACGCCTTCTTCGGGGGTGAAGCGCATCGTCTCGATCAGGTCCGCGCCGCTTGCATGGAGCCGGACGAAGCCGCCCTTGACCAGGGCCTCGCGCCACTCGTCGAGCGCTTCGCTGTCGGCGACGATTGCTCCGCCGACCCCCATCACCGCCCGGCCCCGGCCGTTCTCTCCGGGGGTCAGCCGCAGGGTCCGGATCGCGACGTTGAATGCGGCCTCGGACGTGCCGTCCGCCTTGGGGGCATCGATCCGTCCGATCGCGCCGCAATAGGGCCCGCGCGCGTCGCGTTCGAGCCGGTCGATCAGCTCCATCGCCCGGATCTTTGGTGCGCCGGTGATCGATCCGCACGGGAACAGCGCGCGGACCATATCGACCGGGCCCTTGCCCGGTTGCAGCCGCGCCCGGATCGTGGTGGTCATGGTGTGGACCGTCGGATAGCTCTCGACCGCGAAGGGCCGCTCGACCTTGACCGATCCGGCTTCGGCGACCCGGCTGAGGTCGTTGCGGAGGAGGTCGACGATCATCAGGTTCTCGGCCCGGTCCTTGACTGACCCGGCCAGTTCCTCGGCCAGCGCAGCGTCCTCAGCGGCATCGCGGCCGCGCGGGCGGGTGCCCTTCATCGGCTTGGCGATCACCGCGCCGTCACGGTCGGCGAAGAACAGCTCGGGCGAGCACGACAGCAGCCAGTGCGATCCGTCATAGACCACTCCGCCATAGCCAGCCGAGGCCGCCGGGCGCAGCGCCGCATAGAGCGCGAGCGGATCGCCCCGGAA
The DNA here is from genome assembly GCA_937897535.1 of uncultured Novosphingobium sp. GTDB lineage: Bacteria > Pseudomonadota > Alphaproteobacteria > Sphingomonadales > Sphingomonadaceae > Novosphingobium. The sequence goes on from CALCQB010000060.1 coordinate 6,692, forward strand.
CGATCCCGCCAGGTGGAAGGTCAGGTTGGCCTGATAGATGTCCCCGGCTGAAATGGCCTCCTGCAGCGCAGCGAAGGCGGCGAGATAGCCGCCCGGCGAGAGCTGCGGCTCGACCGGGCCGATCTGGGCGATCCCCGGCTCGGCCTGTGCAGCCAGCCAGGCCGGCACCTCGTCGGCGGCGATTGTCTCGTAGCTCCGAAACGCCCCGAACCAGACCAGCGGACCCATCGCGCCTGAGCGGCTGTCGGCCAGCGGCATCAGCCGCTCTTCCAGCGCGAGTCCGGCCTCATAGGCCATGTACCCGGCCAGGTTTAAACCGGCGGCGCGCAGTTGTTCCAGCCGTTCCAGCGCCGGCGCAACCTCGGCCGCGCGGCGCGCCACCACCACTTCTTCGGGCGCGCGATAGAGCCGCGCCGGGCTGGCCCCGGTCGGCCGGGCATCGTCAAGCAGGATGAAGGGTTCGGACATGATTGCAGGCGCTTCTAGCGGGGGATTGCCGCGCATGCAAAAAGCCGCTCGCACAAGCCGCAGGGCCGTTCTATCTGCAATCCAAAGAGGAATCGGGCTGGAGCATCCACCAATGGAAGAAATCTACATCGGCCTTGCCGCGAATGGCGAAAAGCAGACCCTGTTGCTGGGCCGGGCCAATCGCCATGGGCTGATCGCCGGAGCGACCGGGACCGGCAAGACCGTGACCCTGCAAACCATGGCCGAACAGTTCTCCGCCGCGGGGGTGCCGGTGTTCATGGCCGACGTGAAGGGCGATCTGGCCGGGGTCTCGATGGCTGGCAGCCATGAATTCAAGCACGCCGACGTGATCGAGGCACGGGCCAAGGAACTGGGGATCGAGCCGTTCGAATATCATGACAATCCGGCGGTGTTCTGGGACCTTTACGGTGAAAGCGGCCATCCGATCCGGACGACGATCTCGGAAATGGGGCCGCTTTTGCTCAGCCGTCTGATGGGCCTCAACGAAACCCAGGAAGGGGTGCTGACCGTCGCCTTCAAATGGGCCGACGACAACGGGTTGCTGTTGCTCGATATGGACGACCTGCAGCAGACCCTGATGACCTGCGCCGAAAATGCCAGCGAGTTGGCCAGCACCTACGGCAATATCTCGAAGGCTTCGGTCGGCACGATCCAGCGCCAGCTGTTGTCTTTCGAAAGCCAGGGTGCCGACCGGTTCTTTGGCGAACCGGCGTTCGAGATCAACGATTTCATCCGCTGCGACGAAAGCGGCAAGGGCGTGATCAACGTGCTCGCCGCCGACAAGCTGATGCAGAGCCCCAAGCTCTACGCGACTTTCCTGCTGTGGCTGCTGTCCGAACTGTTCGAGGCGCTGCCCGAAGTCGGCGATCCGGAAAAGCCGGTGCTGGTGTTCTTCTTCGATGAGGCCCACCTGCTGTTCGAGGATGATACCCCGCAGGCGATGGTCGACAAGGTCGAGCAGGTTGTCCGGCTGATCCGCTCCAAGGGCGTGGGGGTCTATTTCATCAGCCAGAACCCGATCGACATTCCCGAGAAGATCGCCGGGCAGCTCGGCAACCGGGTCCAGCATGCCTTGCGCGCCTTCACCCCGCGCGACCAGAAGGCGATCAAGGCCGCGGCCGAGACTTTCCGGATCAATCCCGATCTCGATGTCGAAACGACGATCACCGAGTTGAAGGTGGGCGAAGCGCTGGTCTCGACGCTGGACGAGGAAGGCGCGCCGACGATCGTCCAGCGGACCCTGATCGCCCCGCCGCGCTCTCGGCTCGGGCCGATCACCCCGAAGGAGCGCGCGATCATCCAGTCGATCAGCCCGTTTGACGGCAAGTACGATACCCTCGTCAACCGCGAGAGCGCGGCCGAAGTGCTGGCCCAGAAAGCTCACGATGCCGCCGCTGCGGCCCAAGTGGTCGAAGAGCAGGGCGAGGAAGCCCAGCGGGCCCAGCCGCGCGCAACTCCGAGCATGTGGGAAAAGGCCGGCAAGGCCGCGTTCGGGGCCGCTGCCGCTTCGGCGGGAACGATGATGGCGCGCAAGATGACCGGGCGCCGGTCGGGCGGATCGCCGGTCGCTTCGGCCGCCAGCGCGGCGGCGGGGACGCTCGGCTCGGCGCTGGGCGGCCCGATGCTGGGCCGCTTTGCCCGCGGGCTGCTGGGCGCGCTGCTGCGTTGACGCTGGTCGGACCGGCTTGACGCTTGGTCGAGCCGGGCGGTGCAATTGCTGCGATAGTGCCGTCTGAAGCGACCATAACAAAAGGTCGCCTTCGGAGAATTCATGCGTTCGCTCTTTCTTGCCGCCTCGGCCCTGGCCCTGGCGGCCACTGCTGCCGTCCCCGCCACGATTGCCGCGCCCGACGCCGCGACCACTGCCGCACTGGCGCTCGCGCCGGTCCCGGCGGGCCGGCTGAGCGACGCCGTTCGCCCGACCGCCTACCGGATCGACCTGACCGTTGATCCCAATCAGGAGCGATTCTCCGGCAAGGTCGAGATCGACGCGGTACTCAAGACCGGCGCGCGGTTCATCGACCTTCATGGCCGCGATCTCAAGATGGCCAGCGCGATTGCGGTTGCCGGAGGCAAGCGCGTTCCCGCACGCTGGTTCGAGCTTGATCCCAGCGGCGTCGCGCGGCTGACTTTTGCCGAGCCGCTCCCCGCTGGCCCGGTGACCCTGCAGTTCGCTTACGACGCGCCGTTCACCACCGGTCCGGCGGGAATGTTCCGGGTCAAGGTTGGCGAGGACTGGTACAGTTGGACCCAGTTCGAATCGATCGACGCCCGTGCCGCCTTCCCGGGGTTCGACGAACCCGGCTTCAAGGTGCCGTTCAGCGTCACCCTGCGGACCTTGCCCGGGCAGATGGCGGTCAGCAATGCGCCGCAGGTTTCGACCACCCGCGAAAACGGGCTGGATGTGCATCGGTTCGCGCCGACCCTGCCGCTGCCGACCTATCTGGTCGCCTTCATGGTCGGCCCGTTCGCCTCGGTCTCGGGCACGGTCCCGGCCACTGCCCAGCGCAAGACCCCGCTGCCGGTGCGGATCGTCACGACCCGGCAGAACGCGCCGAAGATGGACTTCGCGCTGCAGGGCACCAAGGGCATCGTCCAGCACCTCGAAACCTATTTCGGCCAGCCCTTTCCCTATCCCAAGCTCGACCAGATCACCTCGCCGATCATGCCCGGAGCGATGGAGAACGCCGGGGCGGATCTCTATGCCGATTCGATCCTGATCATGGATGAACAGGCCAGCACCCGCCAGAAGCGGACCTTCGGCATGGTGGTCAGCCATGAACTTGCGCACCAGTGGTTCGGCGATCTGGTCACCCCGGCGTGGTGGGACGACATCTGGCTCAACGAAAGCTTCGCCAACTGGATGGGCTTCCGGATCGGCCACGAATGGCGGCCCAACCTGAATATCAAGGCCGGGGCCCTGGCCGAGGGCTTCAATGCGATGGGCACCGATGCGCTGGTTAAGGGCCGGGCGATCCACCAGCCAATCGAAACCAACGCCCAGATCGACGAGGCATTCGATTCGATCACCTATGGCAAGGGTGGCCACGTGGTGGCGATGGTCGCCGGTTATATGGGCGACACCAAGTTCCGCGACGGGGTCCGCCGCTACATGGCCGCCCACAAGTACGGCAGCGCAACCAGCGCCGACTTCTTCCGGGCGATGGCCGAGGTTTCGGGCGATCCGCGCATTCTGCCGGCGATGCAGAGCTTTACCGACCAACAAGGCGTGCCGCTGGTGACCTTCGCCGCTGACGGCAAGGGCGGTTACCGCGTGACGCAGAGCCGCTATGCCCGGCTTGGCGCGCAGGCCCCGGCGATCCGCTGGGGCATTCCGCTCTGCGTGCGGCGGGTGGCGGCGAAACAGCAGTGCCAATTGCTCGATCAGACTAGCGGCAGCGTCAAGCCGGTCGGGCGCGGGGCGCTGATCCCCAACGCCGGAGGCACCGGTTATTACCGGTTCGAACTGCCCGCAGCCGAGTGGGATACCTTGATCGCGACGGCCGCCAGGCTGCCCGGCGGCGAGGCGCTGGCGCTCGACGATTCGCTGTTCGCCAGCTTCCAGGCCGGACGGGCCAGCCCGGCGCAGCTGATCGCGGGTGCGGTCAATCTGGCGAAGAACCCTGATAGCTATGCCAGCGAAGCCGGGGTCGGCAGTCTCGAATGGTTGTTCCGGGGCGGCCTCCTCGATGCCGAGGGCGAGGCTGGCTATCGCCGCCTGATCCGCTCGATCTTCGCGCCGCGCGTCGCCGCGATGGGGTTCAATCCCCGGGCCGGGGCCTATGCCGGGGAGAATCCGGAAAAGTCGCAGCAGCGGATCCAGGCGGTAACCCAGTTGGTCGAAGGCGGACACGACGCGGCGCTGCGTCAGCAGATCGGCACCGCCGCCCGGGCCTATCTGGCGGGAGATACCAAGGCGCTTGATCCGTCGTGGTTCGGCGTCGCGTTTGACATCGTCGTCGAAGAAGGCGGTCTGACGGCGGCCCAGCAACTGGCCGAAGCCGCGCTCAAATCGCAGGACCCGCTGTTTCGCCCCTCGGCGCTGGGTGCGGTTGCCAGCTCGGGCAAGGACGAGATCGGCCGCTGGGTACTCGGTTTCAACGACGACCGCCTGCGCCGCAGCGAACGGCTCAGCCTGATCCGCGGGGTCACATCCAGCAAGGGCACCCGCGACATGGGCTTTGCCTGGCTTCAGGCCAACTACGCGGACCTCGCGGCGGGCGGCGGCGGAATCTTCTTCTCCTCCCGCTTGCCGGGTATGGTTGGCGGTTATTGCTCGGTGGCCAAGGCCGATGAGGTCGCGGCGTTCCTGCGCCCGAAGCTGTCGGGCAAGACCGGTGCGCTCGAACTGGAACGGACGATCGAACGGATCCGCTCGTGCGGCGTGCTCAAGGATGCGCGCGGGGCGGAACTTTCGGCCGAATTCAAGAAGGTCAAATAGGCCGGTTCAGGCGAGCGGGAGGGCGAGGGTAGCAGTCAGTCCCGCCACCGCCCCGGCACCGTCGCGGCGGTTGACGAGCGTCAGCCGCCCGCCGTGCTGCTCGGCAATCGCGCGGGCGAGCGTCAGGCCCAGGCCAGCCCCGCCGGTTGCGCTGTTGCGCGATGGTTCGCCGCGGGTGAACGGCTCGAGCATCGCGCCGATCCGGTCTTCGGGAATGCCGGGTCCGTCATCCTCGACCCGCACCAGCACCTCGGCGCCGGACCGTTCGACCGCGATCCGGGCGCGCTGGCCATAGCGCAGCGCGTTGACCACCAGATTGCGGACCGCGCGCCGGGCCCAGGTGGCACGCAGCGGCAGGACGAGGCGATCGGCCGGTTCGAAGCTGACCGGCTCGCCGAGGTCCTCGAACTCCTCGGCGATCTGCGCGACCAGCGCGTTGAGCTCGGTCGGCTCGAGCGGATCGCTCGGCCGCCCGACCCGGGCGAGGCTGAGGATATCGTCGAGGCTGCGGGTGATATCCTCGATCGTCGCGGCCATCTTGGCGCGCTCGGTATCGTCCTCGACGCTTTCGATCCGCACCCGCAAGGCCGACAGCGGAGTCTTCAGGTCATGCCCGATCGCGCCGAGCATCACGTCCTTCTCGTCGAGCAGCGCGGCGATCCGGTCTTCCATCGCGTTGTGCGCGACGATCAGCCGGCGGACATCGTCGGGCCCCTCCGGCGCAAGCTGATCTGCGGTATCGCGGTGCTGCGAAAAGTGTTCGACCCGCGTGGTCAGACCGGCCAGCGGCCGGGTGATCCGCCTGACGATAAAGGCGATTGCCCCGACCATCAGGGCAAACAGCAGCAGTGTCTGGCCGATCAGCGACAGGATCAGCCCGGTCTCCCCGCGCGGCACCGGGACCCGCACCGTCAGCCAGCGCTTGGCCTGGGGCAGTTCAATCGCGGCGGCCAGCAGGTGATGCGGACGGCCGGGATTGCGCCCGAGCATCCGGGCGCGGTGCTCCAGCCGGTTGACGAGGCGTGGATCGTCGCTCAGCGGGCGGTCGATTACCACCACCTGGCCGACGTCGAGTCCCTGGCTCTCGATGATTTCAAGCAGTTCAGCTTCGGCCTCGGCATGGCGGCGGCCGTTGCCGAGAACCGGCATGGCGGCGCTGCCTTCGACCCGCAATTGCCGCTCTCCGCCTGGCAAGGACGGACTTGCACCGTGATGGCGGAACGGCCCGTCGATCAGGCCTTCGTCGCGCGCCGCGAAGAACAGCCGCAGCGCGGCGGTGTGAATCAAGGCCGCGTCGCGCCGCTCGGTCTGCGCGCGGTAGAGCAGCGCGGCGCTGATCCCCTGAGCCAGCAGCAGCGCCAGCGCGACCGCCAGCAGCAGCTGTCCCTGCAGGCTGCGCGGCCAGAAAAGCCCCCGAAGCCGTTGTATCATGCGCGTCGCTGCGGCTCGCGGCGGACATCGGCGGCTAGCATGTAGCCGCCGCCCCAGACGGTCTGGATCAGCGCGGGGTTGCGGCTGTCGACTTCGATCTTGCGGCGCAGCCGGCTGACCTGATTGTCGACCGCCCGGTCGAACAGGTGCGCCTCGCGGCCCTGGACCATGTCGAGCAGCCGGTCGCGGTCAAGCACCTGGCGGGGATGTTCGACGAAGGCCAGCAGCAAGCGGAACTCGACCGAGGAGATCGCCACCACCGCGCCTTCGGCATCGGTCAGTTTGCGCTTGAGCGGATCGAGCCGCCAGCCGTCGAACAGGAAATCCTCTTCCTCTGCCTGGACCGGTCCGCCCTTGCTGGCCCGGCGCAGCACCGAACGGATCCGGGCGACCAGTTCGCGCGGCTCGAACGGCTTGGTGACATAGTCGTCCGCGCCGATCTCGAGCCCGACGATCCGGTCGGTCGCTTCGCCCCGGGCGGTCAGCAGGATGGTCGGGATCGCCTGCGTTGCAGCGAGGTGGCGGCACAGCGACAGCCCGTCCTCGCCCGGCATCATGATGTCGAGCAGAACCAGATCAGGCGGGGCGTCGCGCAGCCGGGTCCGTGCCTCGGCTGCGCTGGCGGCCTGATGCACGACGAACCCCTGGCGCGCGAGATACTCGGCCAGGGGTTCGCGCAAGGCAGCTTCGTCATCGACGAGGAGCAGGCGGGTTGGCTCGCTCTGGTCCATCGTGCTTGGTCAGTCCGCTGGTTCAGGCAGCCGGCGGCGGCGGGGGCATGTCGCCGTGGCCACCATGTCCACCGTGCTTGCCGCCCATCTTCGCGCGCATCTGATCGTGATGGGCCTTGCGTTCGGCGGCGGTCAGCTGACCATCCTTGTTGGCATCGGCCATGTCGAACATCCTGGCGTGGGCGGCGACGAATTCGTCCTTGCTGACCGCACCGTCCTTGTTGGTGTCGGCCATCATGCCCATCATCTTGCCATGACCGCCATGACCGCCGCGCCGGCCCATCCGGCCTTCGCCGTCACCGGCCTTGTGCTGATGCGCGGCAGCGAATTCGGTGCGGCTGACCGCACCGTTCTTGTCGGTATCGAGCCGGTCGAACATCTGGGCCTTGTGCGCGGCGCGGTCGGCATCGTCGAGTTTGCCGTCCTTGTTGACGTCCATCATGGCGAACATCTCACCGGCCTTGGTCGATGCTTCGGCCTTGGTGACGGTCTTGTCGCCCATCGGATCGGCCATCATGCCGGGGGCCTGGGCGATTGCAACGCCGGCCAGGCCGGTGCTGAGCAGGGCCAGGCCCAAGATCATCTTCTTCATTGCGCGAACTCCTTGTCGCAGGAACCGGGAAGAAGCCACAGGGCGGGAAGGGGAGGGGGAGAACCCGGCCCCATGGCTTCCTGTAACCCCTCTAGGCCCGGGATGTCGCGCAGTTATGCCAGCGACCGGCCACTTTGTCGCAATTTGTCGCGCGATCGAAGGTCCGTTCATCGCTCCGCCAGATGGACCCGCTCAACCCATGACGTAGGCATTGAGCTTGTTGCCGTCGGGATCGCGGAAGTAACCGGCGTAAAACCCGTCGCCGCGCGCACCCGGCGCGCCTTCGTCGGTGCCGCCATGTTCGAGCGCGATGGCATAGAGCCGGTCGACCTGGGCGTTGTCGCGCGCTTCGATCGCCACCATCACGCCGTTGCCGACGCTGGCCGGCCCGCCGTCATAAGGCTTGGTTGCGGCTATCCCGCAGCCGCCGCCCGGCGTGCCCCAGGCGATGAAGGTATCGAACTCCATCATCCGCCCGGTGCCCATTTCAGCGGCCAGCGCATCATAGAACTGCGCAGCGCGAGGCAGGTCGTTGGTCCCCACCGTGACATATCCGATCATCGACTCGACTCCTGTTGAATGTCTGGAACATGAAGGGAACAAATGGTCTGAGTCAAGTGGACGCCTAACCCCGCGCCAGCGGTGCGCAAGCCTGCTGCAGCCACGCCAGTGCCGCGCCTTCCAGCTGCGGCGCGAGCACTTCCCAGACCCGGGCGTGGTAATCGTCCCACCACTTGAGTTCGTCACGGGTCAGCAAGGCGGTTTCCACCAGGGTCTGGTCGATCGGGGCCCAGGTGAGGTTCTCGAACCCGAAATACTCGCCCTCGGCCCCGGCGATTTCGCGCCGCTCGACCAGCACCAGGTTCTCGATCCGGATCCCGAATTCGCCGGCCTTGTAATAGCCGGGCTCGTTGGAGAGGATCATCCCGGGCAGCAATTCCTGACCGGTGCCGGCCTGCCCCCCGGCGGCCTTGGCGATCCGCTGCGGGCCTTCGTGAACCGACAGGAAGCTGCCGACCCCGTGGCCGGTGCCGTGGGCATAGTCGACCCCGGCTTGCCAAAGCGCATAGCGCGCGCAGGTATCGAGCTGCGCCCCGACTGTGCCCATGGGAAACACCGCCAGCGCCAGCATGATGTGGCCTTTGAGCACGCGGGTGAAGCGATCCTTGTGCTCCGCGCGCGGTTCGCCCGGCCCGACCCAGACGGTGCGGGTGATGTCAGTGGTGCCATCGAGGTACTGCCCGCCCGAATCGACCAGGTAGATCGAATTGGGTTCGATCGGGAGGTTGGATTCCTCGTCGACCCGAGATCGGAAGAGCACACGTCTGAACTCCAGTCACACTTGATGATCTCG
>CALCQB010000061.1 GCA_937897535.1 uncultured Novosphingobium sp.
GTGTTGAACGCGAGGTGTCGCTCCCCTTGCGCCACCGGCGACTCCCGCTCATCGAGCATCTTCACATAGCCGCCTAAGGGAAAGGCGCCAATAACAAACTCTGTCGGCGAGCCCTTGGGCTGCCAACGAAACAGCGTTTTCCCGAAACCGATGGAAAAACGCAGCACTTTGACACCGCAAGCCACAGCCATCCGGTAGTGCCCGTATTCATGCACGGCAATCAACAGCCCCAGCGCAAGTACAAATGCAGCAATGGTCAGCATGGTTGGTCCCAAGTGGCCTCAGACGCCAACGCGGCGCACAATTTCAAGAGCGGCATCCCGGGACAAAGCATCCAGCGCCAGAATATCCTCCAGCGAGGTCTTGGCCGGAACCACCGTCACCCGCGCGCCAGCCTGCACCAGATTGCGGAAGATGTTGTCCTTCGCGCCGTAATCGATGGCGACGACGTGCGGCCTCGCATCGCCCACAGGACCCCTGGGGCTGCGGGCATAGCCCTTGCCCAGCGTCCACGCCCCGCCTTCCCAGCCTTCCTGCGCGGTGCGGGAAACCCGCTGCGCCAGATCCATGCCTTCCAGCCCCGGCCATTCCTGCGCGCGCTGCAGCAGCGCGGGCAGGTCGAACTTGCCATCCGCGCTGTGTGCGATCACCGCGTTGGGCGCGCCCGAGAGGCGGATCCGGCGGGTCAGCGCGCGGGTGTCGATCCCGGCCAGCCCGATCTTGCCCTTGGCGGCGAGCCAATCGCCGAACGTGCCGGTGCTGCGGAAGTTGCTCGGCGCGGTCACGTCTTCGCGGACCACGCAGCCGACCGCGCCTTCGACCGCGCTTTCAAGGTCTTCGTCGTTGACGCCGACATTGCCGATGTGCGGGAAAGTGAAGGTCACGACTTGCCCAGCATAGGACGGGTCGGTCATGATTTCCTCGTAACCGGTCATCGCGGTGTTGAAGCAGACCTCGCCCACCGCCGCGCCTTCCGCGCCGAAGCCCTTGCCCCACGCAACCTGGCCATCGGCGAGCACGAGGACTCCCGTCGCACCCTGCGGTTGGGGTGCACGGCTTAGGGCGGCGTCGGCCATGTAGAGGCGCTCCGTTCGTCGGGGTTCCAGCAATGTCGCTAAGTTTTGGCCGCTAAGCCCCTCACCCGCCAGCGTCAACCTATGAAAACGCGATTCTTTGGGCTAGGTCGCATCTTTCCCCAATTCGCAAACCTATTCGAAGGAAAACCATGCTCCGCGATTCCATCAAGGCCGCGCAGGTCACCGCGATGAAGGCCGGTGACAAGCCGCGGCTCGCCGCCGTCCGCCTGATCCTCGCCAAGCTCAAGGACAAGGACATCGAACTGCGGACCGCCTCCAGCGTGCCCGAGGACGACGTGCTGGTGGTCGATGTCCTGCAGAAGATGGCCAAGCAGCGCCGCGAATCGATCACGCTGTTTGAACAAGGCGGCCGTCAGGAACTGGCCGAGGTTGAAAAGGCCGAGCTGGCGGTGATCGAGGAGTTCCTGCCGAGCCAAATGGGCGAAGACGAGGTCAAGGCCGCGATCGCCAGCATCATCGCCGAGACCGGCGCGTCGAGCATCAAGGACATGGGCAAGGTTGTCGCCGCGCTCAAGGCCGCGCACGGCACCCAGCTCGATATGGGCAAGGCCAGCGGGCTGGTGAAGGCGGCGCTGGGGTGATCCCTCCGTCAGGTCGCCTTGGGCATCTGTGAGCAATGCTCGTTCACAATGCTCCAGCCGCCCTTGGCATCCTTCTGGAACACATCGGTGCAGCGGACGAGGCCGTTGTTCTCCGGCTTGGCCTTGCTGGTTCCGTTCCATACGCCCGAGACGATGAAGGTATCGGCGTCGAGCAGCTGAATCTTGCGGGCGACTTGTTCTTCGGTGTCGATTTGCGCCGCGGCAAAGACGTCCTGGGCCTTGTCAAAGGTTGCGCGATCGGTCTCCAGCGGGCCCAAGGCATAGTCGAACGCGACCACGCCGGGCGCGTAAAGCGCCTTGATCTTGGCGGCGTCCTTGGATTCCCAGGTAGCGACCATCGCGTCGGCCAGCTTTGCAGCGTCGGCTTCGGTTACCGCTGCGGCGGGCGGCGCTTCCTTGGCACAGGCGGCAGTCAATACGCACGATGCTGCGATTGCAGCGATAGCAAGTCGGTTCATCGAGATTTCCCCCAAGGTCGCTGGCGTGAATTCGCCAAACCGCCCCGGCAGATGCTATCCCGAATCGCTGGCTTGCCCTATTGGATTCGCCAATGGTGCTATCATCCCGTGCCGTAAGGACTATCCCGCCCCCCGATGTCACTGACACCCGCCTTTCTGGACGAACTGCGCGCGCGGGTGGCGCTTTCGGGCGTCATTTCGCGCACGACTCGGCTGACCAAGGCGGGGCATGAGTTCAAGGCCTGTTGCCCGTTCCACAGCGAGAAAAGCCCGAGCTTCACCGTCAACGACGCCAAGGGCTTCTACCACTGCTTCGGCTGCGGCGCGCATGGCGATGTGATCCGCTGGATGACCGACCAGCGCGGGCTGTCGTTCATGGACGCGGTCAAGGAACTGGCCGCCGAGGCCGGGATGGAGGTCCCCGCCCCCGATCCCCGCTCCGCCCAGAAGGCCGAGCAACAGGCCGGGCTGCACCAGGTGCTTGAGGCGGCGCAGAACTTCTACCGGACCCAGCTCGACACGCCCGAAGGCGCCAAGGCGCGGACCTACCTCGCTTCGCGGCGGTTCGATCCGCACACGATGGAACGGTTCGGGTTCGGCTACGCCCCGGCCGGGCGTCAGGCGCTCAAAGCAGCGCTCTCGCAGTTTAGCGAAGCGATGCTGATCGAGGCGGGCCTGCGGATCGCGGTCGACGACGACCAAGGCAACAAGCGGGAACCCTACGACCGGTTCCGCGACCGGCTGACCATGCCGATCCACGATCCCCGCGGCCGGGTGATCGGGTTCGCCGCGCGAATTCTCGATGCCGACAAGAAGGACGCGCCGAAGTATCTCAATTCGCCCGATACCCCGTTGTTCGACAAGGGCCGGACGCTGTTCAACCTGCACCGCGCGGGGCCGGCTTCGCGCCAGAGCGGGCGGATCGTGGTGGTGGAAGGGCAGATGGACGTGATCGCGCTCGCCGCCGCCGGAATTGCCGAGGCGGTCGCGCCGATGGGCACCGCGCTGACCGAGCGCCAGCTCGAGCTGCTGTGGCGGATGGTCGAAACCCCGATCCTGTGTTTCGACGGCGATTCCGCCGGGCAGCGCGCCGCGATGCGCGCGATTGTCCGCGCGCTGCCGCTGCTGCGCCCGGCCCACAGCCTCCGGATCGTGCGGATGCCGGCCGGGATGGACCCCGACGATCTGATCAAGCGCGACGGGGTGGCGGCATTGGAGGCTTTGCTGGCCAATCCCCGCTCGCTGCTCGACCAGTTGTGGGAGCACGAGCGCGACGCCGTCCCGCTGGCCAGCCCCGAAGACAAAGCCGGGCTCAAGGCGCGGCTGATGGCCCACGTCGAGACGATCGCCGATCGCGATATTCAGGCGCTGTACCGGCGCGAGCTGAACGATCGCTTTTCCACATTTGCCTTCCCCCCCCGCGACGAACGCGAATGGCGGCCCGCCGGGCGGTCCGGAACCCGCCCAGCCCCGCCTCGGCGCAGCGACCCGGCGATGACCGCGCGGCTGCGCAAAAGCACCGGTTCGCGCGATGCGCTGGCGGCGGCGGTGCTGGCCGGATTGCTGCGTTATCCCCGCGAACTGGCCCGCCATGGCGACGTTCTGGCTCACGCCGAACTGGCCGATCCCCGCTTTGCAGTGCTGGTCGATGCACTCGATGCGGGCGAAGCGCTTGAAACCGGGCATTTGTCCACCATATTGGCTGCTCGGGGACTGGTTGCCCCGGACCCTGTGGAATATGCCTCGCTGCGTTTCGTCTTCCTGGCCGAGGGCGAGGCGCCGGATCTGGCCGGTGACAGCCTGGCGCAAGCGGTCGGCCTGCTGGTCGAACGCCCGGCGCTCGAAGCGGCCTTGGCAGACGCAACCGCACGGTTCGAAAGCGACCTGTCGGAAGGGGCCTATGCAGAGCAGCAGCGACTGCTGAAGAGAAAACTGGAATTCGATGCGCGCTTGCGGCAAATGGCCAGCGCGCGGAACGCCGCCCTTGACGGGGTGGCCTCACACAATACGGCGGACTAATGGACGAAGACGAAATCTCGGGCGGCGAACAGGACGGCGGCGATGCGCCGCTGATCGACCTCAACGAAGCCTCGATCAAGAAGCTGATCGCGCGCGCCAAGCGGCGCGGCGTGATCACCATGGACGAGCTTAACGAAGCTCTGCCGCAGGATCAGATGTCGACCGACCAGATCGAGGACATCATGTCCGCGATCAGCGAAATGGGCGTCAATATTGTCGAGAGCGACGAAGATGCGGTCGATCCCGACGAGAAGGAAGTCGACGAGGTCGACGAGACCGAATCGATGGGGGCCGAACGCCCGGCGATCGAGAAGAAGAAGGAAACGATCGACCGCACCGACGATCCGGTGCGGATGTACCTGCGTGAAATGGGCGCGGTCGAGCTGCTCAGCCGCGAGGGCGAAATCGCCATCGCCAAGCGGATCGAGGCGGGGCGCGACACGATGATCCTGGGGCTGTGCGAAAGCCCGATCACCTTCCACGCGATCATCCAGTGGTCCGAAGCGCTCAACAACGAGGAAATGCAGCTGCGCGAGATCCTCGATCTCGACGCGATGCTCTCGAAGGAACCCGCGCCCGAGAACCTGACCGAAGACGGTGAGGAAGCCGGCGACGGAGAAATCACCGAAGCGACCGCCGGACCTTCCTACAAGGAAGAAGAAGAGGTCGAGGAAGAGGAAACGGCCGACGAAGACGAGGATGAGGATGGCGTCGAACGCCGCGCTCGCCGCCCGGTCGAGGAAGAGGAAGAGGACAACACCCTCAGCCTCGCCCAGATGGAAGCCCAGCTCAAGCCGCACGCGCTTGAAAAGTTTGCCGAAATCACCGCGCTGTTCAAGAAGTTCGAGAAGATCCAGGTCGAACGGCTTGAGATTATGGGCGGCGGCGGCGCTTTTTCGACGGCGCGCGAAAAGACCTATCAGCAGCTGCGCGAAGACCTGACCGCGCAGGTTGAGAGCGTGCAGTTCCACGCCACCAAGATCGAATATCTGGTCGACAACCTCTATGCCTTCAACCGCCGCCTGACCGCCCTTGGCGGCCAGATGCTGCGGCTGGCCGAGCGCCACAAGGTCAACCGCAAGGACTTCCTCGACAGCTACGTCGGCAAGGAACTCGACGACGGCTGGCTGGCGGCGCAGGCCGGCAAGGACAAGAAGTGGGCGGCCTTCGCTGAAAACGAGGCCGACGCAGTCGAGCGGATTCGGGCCGAAGTGTCGGACATTGCCTCGGCCACCGGCATGGCGCTCACCGAATTCCGCCGGATCGTCAACATGGTCCAGAAGGGCGAGCGCGAGGCGCGGATCGCCAAAAAGGAAATGGTCGAGGCGAACCTGCGGCTGGTGATCAGCATTGCTAAAAAGTACACGAACAGAGGCCTGCAATTCCTTGATCTTATTCAGGAAGGCAACATCGGTCTGATGAAGGCGGTCGACAAGTTCGAATACCGCCGCGGCTACAAGTTCAGCACCTATGCCACCTGGTGGATCCGCCAGGCGATCACCCGTTCGATCGCCGATCAGGCTCGTACGATCCGTATCCCGGTCCACATGATCGAGACGATCAACAAGCTGGTCCGGACCTCGCGCCAGTTCCTCCACGAGCAGGGCCGCGAGCCCACGCCCGAGGAAATGGCCGAGCGCCTGTCGATGCCGCTCGAAAAGGTCCGCAAGGTGATGAAGATCGCCAAGGAGCCGATCTCGCTCGAAACCCCGATCGGGGACGAGGAAGATTCGCATCTCGGCGATTTCATCGAGGACAAGAACGCGGTGATCCCGGTCGATGCCGCGATCCAGGCCAACCTCAAGGAAACCGTCACCCGCGTCCTCGCCAGCCTCACCCCGCGCGAGGAACGCGTGCTGCGCATGCGCTTCGGCATCGGCATGAACACCGACCACACGCTGGAAGAAGTCGGCCAGCAGTTCTCGGTCACCCGCGAACGTATCCGCCAGATCGAAGCCAAGGCGCTGCGCAAGCTCAAGCACCCGAGCCGGTCACGCAAGATGCGTTCGTTCCTCGATCAGTAAGGTCAAACGAAGGCCGGGCGTCGCTTGCGATCCCGGCCATTCGCGGTTATAGCCCGCGTCGTTCACGTAACTGACGAGTCAGGCGGATTACCGCCGTGGAGCGTGAACCCTGATTGCCGCTCGTCTGGGCACCCTTGGATCAATGTGTTGGATCGTCAGGCGTGCCATGCCCGTTATGCACCATAGTTCGTGCCATTCATGCGCCTTGCTCGCTGGAATATGCAGCGGGCCGAGCCTATGGCGTCTGACGATTCGCCCGAGCAACGAGTGCCAGCCATGCGCATAGCCATCGCCTCCGACCACGCCGCGATCGAGCTCAAGGCCGATTTGCGCGAGTATCTGATCGAGCTTGGTCACGAAGTCGCCGACCTTGGTCCTGAAACCGCCGACCGGGTCGATTATCCCGACTTTGGCTACAAGCTCGCTGCAGTCGTGGCCGATGGCACCGTGCACTGCGGCGTCGCGCTGTGCGGGTCGGGCATCGGCATTTCCATCGCCGTCAACCGCGAACCGCGCTGCCGCTGTGCCCTGGTCAGCGAGCCGCTCTCCGCCGCGCTCGCCCGCGAGCACAATGACGCCAATGTCATCGCGATGGGCGCGCGGCTGACCGGAATCGACATGGCAAAGGCCTGCCTCGACGCCTTCCTTTCCACCGACTTCGGCGGCGGTCGCCATACCGGCCGGGTCGAAAAGCTGTCCAACCCCACCTGTTCAGGAGCCACCGCATGACCATGACCGCCGACAAGCTGCCGGACGTCCGGTCGAAAGGCTTCTTCACCGCCCACCTCGCCGAGGCGGACCCCGAGGTTCACGCCGCGATCCAGAACGAACTGGGCCGCCAGCGCCACAACATCGAACTGATCGCCAGCGAGAACATCACCAGCCTGGCCGTGCTCGAAGCCACCGGCAGCGTCTTCACCAACAAGTACGCCGAAGGCTATCCCGGCAAGCGCTACTACGGCGGCTGCGAATATGCCGACGTGGTCGAAAACCTCGCGATCGAACGGGCCAAAGCGCTGTTCGGCTGCGCGTTCGCCAACGTCCAGCCCAATTCGGGCAGCCAGATGAACCAGGCGGTGTTCCTCGCGCTGCTCAATCCGGGCGACACCTTCATGGGGCTCGACCTCAATTCGGGCGGACACCTGACGCACGGATCGCCGGTCAACATGAGCGGCAAGTGGTTCAACCCGGTTGCCTATGGCGTGCGCAAGGACGACGAGACGATCGACATGGACGCGGTCGCGGCGCTCGCCCGCGAGCACCAGCCCAAGCTGATTATCTGCGGCGGCACGGCCTATTCGCGGCACTGGGATTTCGAGCGGTTCCGCGCGATTTCGGACGAGGTCGGAGCGTATCTGCTCGCGGACATCTCACACTTTTCCGGGCTGGTTGCAGGCGGCGCCCACCCCTCGCCCTTCCCGCATGCCCACGTGGTCACCACCACCACTCACAAGTCCCTGCGCGGGCCGCGTTCGGGCGTGATCCTGACCAACGACGAGGATCTGGCCAAGAAGCTCAACACCGCGGTGTTCCCGGGACTGCAAGGCGGGCCGCTGGTCCACGTGATCGCGGCCAAGGCGGTGGCCTTCGGCGATGCGCTCAAGCCCGAATTCAAGGTCTATGCCGCCCAGATCGTCGCCAACGCCAAGGCGCTGGCCGCTTCGCTCGGTGCCGAAGGCCTGCGGATCGTCTCCGGCGGGACCGACAATCACCTTATGCTGGTGGATCTGACCGCCAAGAACGTGACCGGCAAGGCCGCCGAAAAGGGGCTCGATCGCGCCTGGCTGACCTGCAACAAGAACGGTGTGCCCTATGACACCCGTTCGCCGTTCGTCACGTCGGGCATCCGGCTTGGCACTCCCGCCGGCACCACCCGCGGGTTTGGCGAAGACGAGTTCGCCCAGATCGGCCGGCTGATCGCCGAGGTCGTTGACGGCATGGCCCGCAACGGCGATGATGGCGACGGGCAGGTCGAACAGCGCGTCCGCGACCGGGTCGAAGCGCTGTGCACCGGCTTTCCGATCTATCCGGGATTATAAATCATGAGCGATGACTTCGTAGGAGACGCCAAGGCCGAACTGACCGGCATGGCGAAAGACGGCATGCGCCACCCATCGACCAAGCCGGTGCTGACCGGTGCAGCGGTCGGCGCGGTCGCCGGGTTGCTGCTGCCGGTGCTGTCGATCCCGGCCGGGCTGGTGATCGGTGCCGGGGTGATGTTCTACAAGCGGATCCGCCCGTAAGTGCGTTGCCCGTTCTGTGCGCATGATGACAGCCAGGTAAAGGATTCGCGGCCGACCGAGGACAACACCGCGATCCGCCGCCGCCGCCAGTGCGACAGCTGCGGCGCGCGCTTCACCACGTTCGAGCGGGTCCAGCTGCGCGAGATCACCGTGGTGAAAAGCGACGGCACCCGCGAAAGCTTCGACCGGTCCAAGATCGACCAGTCGGTCGCGCTCGCTTGCCGCAAGCGCGGGCTGGCGCAGGAACGGCTCGACCAGCTGGTTTCAGGCATCCAGCGCCAGATCGAAACTCTCGGCGAGAGCGAAGTGACCACCCGCGGGATCGGCGAGATGGTGATGGAAGGCCTGCGCGGGCTCGATACCGTCGCCTATATCCGCTTCGCCAGCGTCTATCGCGACTTCACCGAAGCCAAGGACTTCGAGGATTTTGCCAGCACGGTCCGGGATGCAGGGCAAGAGTAGCCGGGCATGACGCAAGGCTTCATCACTTACATGCTGCGCTGCGGTGACGGGTCGTATTATGTCGGCCACGCTGAGCAGAGCGAGCTTGAACTTAAACTCAGCCAGCACCACGCCGGGACGCTTGACGAATATACCGCGACCCGCCAGCCGGTGGCCTTGGTCTGGTCAGCGCCGTTCGGCGACCGTGACGCGGCGTTCGCGGCCGAGCGCCGCCTCAAGGGCTGGACCCGCGCCAAGCGCGAAGCACTGATCGCCGGCGATGAAACGCTGGCCGCCCAGCTCAAGACCATGGCGCCGATCTCACGCGTCGCACCCGGCCAAACGGCTGTCGCGGCGCCGCTCAATCAGCCGGTAATCGTGCTGGTCCGGCCGCAACTGGGCGAGAATATCGGCAAGGCGGCGCGCGCGATGCTCAATTTCGGGTTGAGCGAAATCCGGCTGGTGGCACCGCGCGATGGCTGGCCCAATCCCAGCGCCGGTCCAACCGCAGCGGGGGCCAATGTGGTGCTGGAAAAGGCCCAGGTGTTCGATACCCTGGCCGAGGCCGTGGCCGATTGCGCGCATGTCTATGCCACCACCGTGCGCAAGCGCGGGGTGACCAAGCCGGTGGTCACGCCCGAGCAGGCGGCGCAGGCAATTCATCGTGAACCCGGCCGGTCTGCACTGGTTTTCGGTCCCGAACGCAGCGGCCTGGATAGTGACGATGTCGCGCTGGCCCGGGCAATTCTGACGGTGCCGATCAACCCCGAATTCGCCTCGCTCAATCTCGCCCAGGCTGTGATCCTGTGCGCTTATGAGTGGTCAAAAGGTTTAACGCTGGTCCAGCCCACCGCCGAAGAGATCCTGCCCCCCGCACCGCAGGCAGAACTGGAAGGGATGATCGGTCAGCTGGTCGCGATGCTGGAGCAGCGCGACTATTTCAAGCCGGACATTCGCTCGGACGTCACCATGCGGACCTTGCGCAGCATCCTGACCAAGCCTGCCTGGAACTACCTAGAGGTGCGGACCCTGCGCGGGGTACTTTCGGCCTTGCGCAGAGGCGAGAACCGGCCCTAAAATCGATATCATTCAACCTTTTCGAGGATTCGCCTAACATGCTCAAACTGACGATCGCGGTGGCCTTGGCCGTTGCCGGCCTGGCTGCACCGGTTCTGGCTGAAACTTCAGACGGTTCGCCTGCGCAGGCCCGACCCAAGCCGGCCAAGGCCCCCAAGGTCTGCCGCGAAACCACCTCCAGCACCAGCCGGATCGGGGCAGGCAAGATTTGCCGTACCGAGGCCGAATGGGCGGAAATCGATGCGAAGGGCAGTGATCGCAACGGCCGCGCTGTTCGCTCGGTCGGTCCCGAAGGCGGCCAGTAGCGCCGAAATCAGCCGAATCGGCTTGACTTCGCGGAGCTGCGCAGCCAAAGGCGCGCCTTCGCAATTGAGCGGGCACTCCGGTGAAGCCTGTCTCGCATCCCGCAATATGCAGGATGGTGCGGTTCCGGACCAGAAGCGACGGCACCAATGCCGCGCATGCAAATTGAAGGACGACGCGCCATGTCAAAGCGCAAGACATCGAAGTATAAAATCGATCGCCGCATGGGCGAGAACATCTGGGGCCGTCCCAAGAGCTCGGTCAACCGCCGCTCGTATGGCCCCGGCCAGCACGGCCAGCGCCGCAAGAGCAAGGTTTCCGACTTCGGGATCCAGCTCCGCGCCAAGCAGAAGCTCAAGGGCTATTACGGCGACGTCACCGAAAAGCAGTTCAAGCGCACCTACCAGGAAGCGTCGCAGATGAAGGGCGATACCGGTCAGAACCTGATCGGCCTGCTCGAACAGCGCCTCGACATGATCGTCTATCGCGCCAAGTTCGCGCCGACGATCTTCGCGGCCCGCCAGATCGTCAGCCATGGCCACATCCGCGTCAACGGCGTGAAGTGCAACATCGCCAGCCGCCGCGTGCGTCCCGGCGACGTGATCAGCCTGGGCAAGAAGGCCAAGGAAATGGCCCTGATCGCCGAAGCGCAGGGCCTGCCCGAACGCGAAATCCCCGACTATGTCGCGCCCGACGGCACCGACAAGGCCACCTTCGTCCGCGTTCCGACGCTGGATGAAGTGCCCTATCCGGTGAAGATGGAACCGAACCTGGTGGTCGAGTTCTACTCGCGCTAAGCCGTTCGGCACAGCAAACACACAAGGGGCGGTCCGCTGGGCCGCCCTTTTTGTTTGCGCGTTTTAAGCGAGCGGTTAACATGGCCACAAACGCCAGCAAGCGCAGGGAGTGGACATGGAATTCGACGACGTGATCATGGGGCGCCGCTCGGCCCGGGGCTACCTTAACAAGCCGGTGCCGCGCGAACTGATCGAGGAAGTGCTGACCCTGGCAATGCGCGCGCCGAGCTCGATGAACACTCAGCCGTGGTACTTTCACGTCCTCACCGGCGAACCGCTTGACCGGATCCGGGCCGGCAATACCGAGCGCAATCTGGCCGGCGTCCCGCACAGCCGTGAATTCCGCACCGGCCACGCCTTTGGCGGGGTCCACCGTGAGCGCCAGATCGGCGTCGCCAAGCAGCTGTTTGCCGCGCAGGGCATCGCCCGCGACGACAAGGAGGCCCGGCTCGACTGGGTGATGCGCGGCTTCCGCCAGTTCGACGCACCGGTCTGCGTGATCGTGACCTACGACAGGGAACTGGCCGACAGCGACGACACCGCGTTCGATTGCGGCGCGGTCACCACCGCGCTGGTCAACGCTGCCTGGTCACGGGGCCTCGGCTGCGTGATCAACAGCCAGGGCATCATGCAAAGCCCGGTGGTGCGCGAACACGCCGGAATCCCCGACGATCAGGTGATCATGAAGAGCATCGCGCTGGGCTGGCCGGATGAAACCTTCCCGGCGAATGCGGTCGTGTCCGAACGCAAGACGGTGGCCGAGGCCACCGTGTTCGTCGGCTTCGTCGGCAAGTTTCCGAAGAGCGCTTCCAAGCGCATCCGGTATTCTGATTTCCACGGGAACGTCTTGAGTTGTTCCGGGACCGGCGCTGGCTTGGCTTCCGGCGCTATCACCACAGATCCCACGTCGATCGGCTTTGAAGCGCAAGCCGTTAGCGCGATACTGATCGCGATCAGCAACAAGTTTTTTGAGGGCATCGTCGTAATCCTTCTGAATAGTTATGGAACGGAGCCGGTCGGATTCTTCACGCGCGGCATTCTCTTTGATCTTCGCAGATAGTTTGGCGTCGGCTTCTGCTTTTTGTTTGTCGATGGCGGCAATGTAGGGGGCGGCACCTTCGGCGCGTCTTGCG
>CALCQB010000062.1 GCA_937897535.1 uncultured Novosphingobium sp.
TCGATGCCGGGATCCTGGTCGGCACGGTGCTCGACATCGGCGAGAACGGGATGCCCGTCGCAATCACCGACATTTCTGCGACCTGCCACATGCCCGACGTGATCGAAGCGCCCTACCGCCCGGCGATGCTGGGCGAGCTGCCGCCGGTCGATACCGAGATCGATGAAAGCGCGGGCGGGGCGGTGCGGCTGGGCGGGCCGTCGTGCCTGGCCGGTGACGTGATCGGCGACTACCGGTTTGCTGACGGTCCGAAGGTCGGCCATCGCTTCGCCTTTCTCGATCAGGCGCATTATTCGATGGTCAAGACCACCACCTTCAACGGGGTGCCGCTGCCCTCGATCTGGCTGTGGGACAGCGAGAGCGATCACCTCGAATGCATCAAGCGGTTCGGCTACGAGGATTTTCGCGACCGGCTGAGTTGAACGGGGTCACCCAAAGAATCGAAGTTGTTGCGCGCGGCCGCAGGCCGCTCAATCATTCGGGAGGAGTGGGCAGCAGGTCGGCTTCGCCGAAGGCGCAACATCTCCGGTTCTTCGGGTGAACAAAAACTGGCGCAACGCCGCCGCGCAGCTAAGCTCCTCATCAAGGGAGAGCCAGATGCCAGACCAGATCCTCGATGCGCACACGTCCGACCCCATCGCCATGGGTTGGATGGAGGGACTGCCGCCGCCTTCCGACAAGCGGCTGCATTGGGCCCTGGCCGACCACATGCGGTTTCCGACGCACCGTTATGCCTATTCCAACATGCGCGAGTTTCTCCCGACGGCACGGGTCTCGCGCGGGAGCGGGCCGACGTGGGACCTGCCGGTGGCGCTGCGCGACGATATCGATGCGGTGACGTTCCAGACGCTGGACGATGGCCGCAGCATGACCTGGGCGGAATCGCTCGCGGCCAATTTCACCGATGCGATCCTGGTGCTGCACAAGGGCGCGATTGCCTATGAGCGGTACTTCGGCGTGACCCGGCCCGACAGCACCCACATCGCCTTTTCGGTGACCAAGAGCTTCGTCGGCACCTTGGCCGAAATGCTTGTCGCAGAAGGCAAGCTCGACCCCGTGGCGCCGATCGGCGATCTGATCCCCGAACTGGCGCGCAGCGGGTTTGCCGACGCCAGCCTGCGTCAGGTGATGGACATGACCACCGCGCTCGATTTCAGCGAGGAATATACCGACCCCAATTCGGGCATCGGCGCGATGAGCAATGCCCTGGGACTGACCCCGC
Organism: uncultured Novosphingobium sp.; assembly: GCA_937897535.1. Lineage (GTDB taxonomy): Bacteria > Pseudomonadota > Alphaproteobacteria > Sphingomonadales > Sphingomonadaceae > Novosphingobium. The sequence continues at coordinate 1,223 of CALCQB010000062.1, forward strand.
GCGCACCGGGCTATGCCGGGCCGACCGATGTCTATGAATTCCTGCCGACGATCGCCAAGGCGGGCGAGCACGGGGAGCGGTTCACCTACCGGACCTGCAACACCGAGGTGCTCGGCTGGCTGGTCGCGCGGACCGCAGGCCAACGCCTCGACCGGGTGCTGTCAGAGCGGATTTGGCAAAAGCTCGGTGCCGAGCAGGACGCCGATTTCCTGATCGATTCGACCGGAATGCCGTTTGCCGGGGGAGGGCTCAATCCGGCCTTGCGCGACATGGCCCGGTTCGGCGAAATGATGCGCCAGAACGGGACGGCAAACGGTTGCCCGATCGTCCCCGCCGCCGCGCTCGATTCGATCCGAGCCGGGGCCAGCAAGGCGGCCTTTGCCAAGGCCGGATACGGGTTCCTGCCCGACGCTTCCTATCGCAGCCAATGGTGGATAATGCCTGGAAATCACGGCGCATTTTCGGCCCGCGGGATCCACGGCCAGGTGCTCTATGTCGATCCGGTGGCGGAAGTGACGATCGCCCGGTTTGCCTCGCATCCGGTCGCCGCCAACAGCGCGCTCGACCCCACCTCGCTGCCCGCTTATCGGGCCGTCGCGGAGCACCTGCTGAAGGGCTGATTTTCACTTGCGGTTCAGCAACGAATCTCTATAGCCGCCCCCGCTGCCCCATGGGGACTTCCAATAACCGCAAGGCAGCCTCGTCTTCGTGTTACCTGGCCGAAAGGCCTATTGGGGGTCCCTTGAGTTGCACCACTATCCTGACGCATCGGCTGTAGTTCGCGCTCTTTCGCCCGACGAACCCGTAATTCTCAATCGTCCGCACGCTGCCGCGCGCGCTGCCCGCTTCTTTGCCGAGAAGTTTCCGGGCAAGTCGCTCTACGCGGTCAAGGCCAATCCGTCGCCCGACCTGCTCAAGGTGCTGTGGGATTCGGGCGTGACGCACTACGACGTCGCCTCGATCGCCGAAGTCCGGCTGGTCCGCGAAACGCTGCCCGAAGCAGTGCTGTGTTTCATGCACCCGGTGAAGCCTGCGGGCGCTATTGCCGAGGCGTACACCGTCCACGGCGTGCGCACCTTCAGCCTCGATAGCCACGAAGAGCTCGACAAGATCGTCAAGGCGACCGCCGCTGCCGATGGCACCCCGGCGGCTGACCTGCGGCTGTGCGTGCGGCTGCGGGTCTCGTCGGACTATTCCGAGCTGAGCCTTGCATCGAAATTCGGGATCGACCTGGTCGATGCCGGCGCGCTGCTCCAGGCCACCCGCCAGGTCGCCGACTGGCTCGGCGTCTGCTTCCACGTCGGCAGCCAGGCGATGACCCCGTTTGCCTATGTCCAGGCGATGGAGCGGGTCCGTGCGGCGATCGTCGATGCTGCGGTGACGGTCGATATCGTCGATGTTGGCGGCGGGTTCCCCTCGATCTACCCGGGGATGGAGCCGCCGCCGCTCGAAGATTATTTCGACGTGATCCACCGCGCGTTCGAATCGCTGCCGGTGTCCTATTCGTCCGAACTGTGGTGCGAGCCGGGCCGCGCGCTGTGCGCCGAATACAACTCGATGGTGGTCCGGGTCGAAAAGCGCCGCGGCGACGAACTGTACATCAACGACGGCGCCTATGGCGCGCTCTATGATGCGGCCCATGTCGGCTGGCGCTTTCCGGTCAAGTGCCTTGGCGAAGACCGGGTCGACGCGCTCGGCACCTATTCGTTCTACGGCCCGACCTGCGACGATGCGGATTACATGGAAGGCCCGTTCCTGCTGCCGGCCGATATCCAGCCGGGCGACTATATCGAGGTCGGGATGCTCGGCGCCTATGGCGCGGCGATGAAGACCCGCTTCAACGGGTTTGGCACCGGCAGCGTGGTGACCGTCAGCGACGAGCCGATGGCCAGCCAGTACCGCGGAGATCGTCGCGATCCGCGCCAGAGCGACAACGTCGTCAGCCTGCGCTGAGGCCAGTTACAAACTAGCAGCGGGCCGGGGTTTCCTTGTGGAGACTCCGGCCCGTTTGCTTGTGCGCGCTATTCGCGGAAGGCGTTTTCGCTGAGCTGGGTGAACGGGGTGAAGATATAGGACAGGATCGAGCGCTTGTCGCCGAGCAGGCTGACATTGGCCATCATCCCCGCGCCGATCGGCAGCGGCTTGCCCTCCGGATCGAGCATCCGCGAGGTGGTCTTGACCTCGACCATGTAGAAGCTCTCGCCGCTCTTTTCATTGGTGACAACATCCGGGGCGATATTGATCACCTCGCCTTGGAGCTTGCCGTAAACGGCCGAGCGGTAGGCGGTAATCTCGACCTTGGTGTGCTGCCCGATCCGGATGTTGGCGATATCCTGCGGGCGGACCATGGCTTCGACATAGAGCGCGTCGTCGCTGGGGACGACCTCGGCGATCGGCGCACCGGCCGGAACCGAGCCGCCGACCGTGGTCACCAGAACCCGGTTGACCCGGCCGTTCATCGGTGCGCGTATGGTGGTGCGATCGACCCGGTCGGCCAGCGCCGGGGTCGATTTTGAGCGGGCGTTGAGCTCGGCCTGGGCGGCGGCCAGTTCCTGCCCGGACCGGCTCAACCAGTCGCTGCGGGTCTGTCCGCCCGAGGCGCGGGCCTCGGCCACGGCAGCATGGGCCCGGGCCACGGTGGCTTCGGCGGCGGCGACTTCGCTGCGCGCGACCTTGACCGCATTTTCCGCCTTCACATAATCGAGCTGGCTGACGATCTGCCGCCCGGCGAGCGGGCGCAGCATGTCGAGCTCCTGCTGCGCGGCGAACAGGTTCGATTGCCGCGCGGTCAGGATCGACTGGGCTTCGTTGACCGAACGTTCGGCCTGCACCGCGCGCGCGCCGCCGGCGCCAGACAGCCCGGCGAGCTCGGCCTGGCGGGCGCGGTAGAGCGCCAGCTCGACCGCAGCCGCCTGCGGCGCGATTCCGGTGAAATCGGGGTTGATCCCGCGCACTTCGGCGGTCAGGCGGATGATCTTGGCCCGCAGCGCGTCGGTGGTGGCGAGATTGCTGCCATATTCGGCCGAGGTGAGGGTGGGGGACAGCCGCACCAGCACATCGCCCTTGCGGACCACCTGGCCCGGCCGAACCAGGATCTCCTCGATCACCCCGCCTTCGAGGTTGGAGACGACCTGCATCTTCGAACTCGGCACGATCCGGCCCGAGGCATAGACGGTCCGGTCGAGCTTGGTGAAGGTCGCCCACAGCACAAAGACGACAAAGAACGCCGCGATCACCCACAGCAGCAGGTTGGCCGAGCCTTTGGGCTGGAACGCCTCGGGCCGGTCAAGCCCGGCTTCGTCGCCGGTGACAAGGTCGGTCACGCTGGTCATTGCTTGGCTACCTGGGTGGTCACGCCGCGCACCCGGTTGACGACCTGCTGGGTCGGCCCGTCCATCACCACCCGGCCGCGCGCGAGCACGATCACCCGGTCAACCAGCGCCAGCAGCGACGGGCGATGGGTGATCAGGATCAGGGTGCGCCCGGCAAATTCGTTCTTCAGCTTCTGGATCAGGCGGTTTTCGGTATCGGTATCGACCGACGAGGTCGGCTCGTCGAGGATCAGCACCTGCGGGCTGCCGGCCAGGGCCCGGGCCATCGCAATCGCCTGGCGCTGCCCGCCCGACAGGCCTTCGCCGCGATCGGCCAGCCGCAGGTCGTAACCCGCCGGGAACTGCGAGATGAAATCGTGCGCACCGCTGATCTGCGCGGCCCGCAGCATTTCCTCGTCGCCAATCCCGGCGCGGCCGAGCTGGATGTTCTCGCGGATCGAGCCGGTCATCAGGACGTTGTCCTGAAACAGCGCGCCGACCTTGGCCCGCAGTTCGGTCGGGCGGAGCTGGCGGATATCGGTTCCGTCGACCATCACCAGCCCGCTGGCCGGGGTGTAAAGCCCGATCAGCAGCCGCGCGATGGTCGATTTGCCCGAGCCGATCGGCCCGATCAGCGCGACATGCTCGCCCGCGTCGATCCGGAAGTTGACCCCGGTCAGCGCCAGTTCGGGGGCATTGGGATAGCGGAAGTCGACATCGCGGAATTCGAGCGCGCCACGCAGGTTGAGCACTGGCAGGCCTTCGCCGGTCGGCCCTTCGGGCGGCTGTTCCATCATCCGGTTGATCTGGTTGTAGGCGGTCTGGGTGGCGTTGATCCGGGTCAGCAACTGAGCAATCCCGCCCAGCGGCGCGACCACCCGGCTCGACAGGATCGAACAGGCGATCAGCGCGCCCATCGTCAGCTTGCCGTCGGCGATCATGAACACCCCGACCACAACCACCCCGGTATAGGCCAGCATCTGCGCCGATCCGGCCATGTTGATCGAGATGGTCGAGATCAGCCGCTGGCGCAGCGACGAGGCGGCGTGTTCGATCACCGCCTTGTCCCAGCGCTTGGCCAGCATCGGCCCGGCATTGGCCGACTTGACCGTCTCGAGGCTGCCGATCGTTTCGACCAGCACCGATTGCTTGCCCAGCGCCTCACCCAGCACCTCGGCCGACAGCCGCCGCATGACCGGCTGGGTCAGGAGGGCCGTGACCACCACCAGCGGGATCAGCAGCACCGGCACCGCCACGATCCATCCGCCGATCAGCGCCATGACCGCCACCGTGATCAGGATGAACGGCAGGTCGACCAGCGCGGTCAGGGTGGCACTGGCGAAGAAATCGCGCAGCGTTTCGATCTCGCGGACCAGCCCGGCCAGGCTCCCGGTCGATCCGCGCCGCAGGTCGAGCCGCATGTTGAGGATCTGCTGGAAAATCTCCTCACCCATGTCGCGGTCGATCCGGGCCCCGGCGACATCGACGAAATAGGCCCGCAGCAGCTTGAGCACGAAATCGAACACCACCACGATCAGCAGACCGATCGTCAGTCCGACCAGCGAATCCATCGCGTTGTTGGGGATCACCCGGTCATAGACCGTCATCGTGAACAGCGAAGTGACCAGCTGGAAGATGTTGATCATCACCGCAGCGAGACCGACCTTGAGGTAGATCTGGCGGTTTTCCCATAGCGGACGGGCCAGCCACGGCGCGATCCGACCTTTCGGAACTTCAACTTCGCCGCGAGAATCCAAGCCCTTGTCCCCAAACAATCGTGCCCAGCTACAGAGAAGCAGCACGGCCGTGTCAATCGCGTATAGCCGACGGCGGCTGGACAAGCAGCAAAAATTCGGCTTTCGCTAACGCCAAGCGCTTGCGAAGTGGAAGGATTTCGATGCGAACCTGGCGGATGGCGGTATCGGCGCTGACCGGACTGGCGGTGCTGGCCCAGCCGGCCCTGGCCGGGCCGGTCAGTCTGGCCGAGGCGGTCGATCTGGGCCTGTCGCGCAGTCCGGAACTGGGCCAGGCCCAGGCCCGGTTCGAAGCAGCCGACGCAGCCAAGGATGGCGCGGTGCGCGAATGGCTGCCCAAGATCGAGGCGACCGGGGCGTTCGGGCGGCGGCATCTCGAAAACGACGCGCGGATCAGCATCGGTCTGTCGGCCGAGCGGACCCGGCCATTCTACGCGACGCTCAGCGTCAATCAGCCGCTGCTCGACTTCGGGCGACGCTATTTTGCGATCAAGGCGCTCGAAGGACGCAAGACCGCAGCCCGCTGGGACGAGCAGGCCAGCGCCGAATATGCCGCCTACATCGTCACCCGCGCCTACCTGCAGGTCCGGGTCCAGCAGATCATCATCGAAGATGCGCAGGAGAACCTGTCCTTCCACCGCGATCTGGTCGCCGACGTCACCGAAGCGGTCGACAAGGGCGTGCTGACGATTGCCGAGCGGCAGCAGGCCAACGAGCGGCTGCAGGGCGCGATCCTGGCGCTGGACCAAGCCCGCGCCGACTATGCCACCGCGCGCTCGGAACTGGCGCTGCTGCTCGGCACCGACGATTTCGACCTGCAATTGCCGCCCGATCCCGCATCGATCATGCCAGCCTCGCTGGATGAGGCGATGGCGGTGGCCCAGACCAACGATCCGCGCCTGCGCAGCGCCGAGGCGCGGTTCCGCTCGGCCCGGTCGGGTGCGGCCCGGGCCTTTACCGAATATGCCCCGCAAGTCTCGCTGCAGGGTACGATCCGCACCGGGCGCGATTTCGAAGGCTATCGCGGCACCACGCGCGACTATGAGCTGCTGATGGTCGCGCGCTGGACGCTGTTCGATGGCGGAATCACTTCGGCCCGGCTGCGCGAAGCCCGGGCCGGCGAGGACGAGGCCCGGTTCGCACTGGGCCAGGTCGAGCGCGAGAGCGAGCTGGCGATCCGCAAGTCGTGGATTGCGATTGCGAACTGGCAGGACCGGCTGAAGCTGCAACAGGAACGGCTGCGGACCGCGCGCGACCTGAGGGTTTCCTATGTCGAGCAATTCGGGATCGGCCGCCGCTCGCTGCTCGACCTGCTCGACGCCCAGAACGCGGTGTTCAACGCTTCGACCGAGACGGTGGTCGCCCAGCACGGGCTCTGGCTGGCGCAATACGGCCTCTACGCGCAGATGGGGCGGCTGCGGACCTTCCTGGGGGTCAAGACCCACAAGCTCGATCCGAACATGTACGGACCCCGCTAGTCGGTCAGAAAGTCAGCCGCAGTTCGACCATCACCGTCCGTCCGACCGGATCGCGTCGCACCGGTTGATAGGCCTGCGGCGTGGTTCCGGCATTGTCGGTCACCCGCTGGCGCTTGTTGCCGATGTTGTCGATCACCAGGGTCAGCCGGGTCCCGCGCGGGATCCCGGCCTTGGGCAGGAGATCGCCCAGCTCGGTAAAGGCCCGCAGATCAAAGGTAGTCAGCGGTTCGAACTGTAGCAGATTGGGGCCCGCGACCGTGCCGGTAGCGAGCCGGCTGGCTCCGCGCTGGTCGTAATCGAACCGGATTCCGGTCGCGCCGCGGGTCAGCGCCAGACTGGCCCGGGTCGAATGGCGCAGCTGGCCGCCGCCGATCCCGACCGCGCCGCCGGCCAGCAGGTCGACTTCGGGCAAGCCGGCGCGGATCACTGCCGTGCTGCTCAGCAGATAGGTGTGGTTGAGGTTGAAGGCCAGCCGCAGCGGCGGGGTGCGGGTGCGTCTGCCCTTGGCGTCCTTCCTCATCGGGCCGGGCTGGGTCAGCGGCAGCACGAACCGGAATCCGAACCGCAGCACTTCGCTGCGCTGGCGGGCAAAGTTGATCGAGCGGCTGTCTACGATCGTCAGGTAGCCGAGGCTGTCGCGGATGAACCGGTCGGGAAAAGCGGCGACCACGGCCGAACTCGGCGGCGGCAGCGCGCCGACCTGGTTAAGCACTTCGTTGACGCCATATTCCGCATCGAACTGCAGGTTGTATTTCTTGAGCGGTGAGAAAGTTACCGCGACCGACCTGGTGCGATAGTCCTCGTCGGCCAGATTGGGCACACCACCATAGATCAGCGTGACATCGGTGGTCTGCCCGGTCAGCGGGTCGAAATAGGGGACATTGGGCGTGACCACTATCGGCGCGGCGAGCAGCTCGGGCGCGACCGCGCGCTCTTCGCGGTTGTCGAGCGCGACCACTCGCAGGAACGCAGCCGGTTGCCAATTGAACGCCAGCGAGCGGCGGGTCAGCTTGCCGAACGATCCCAGATCCACCGCGCCGAAATCAAACTCGAACTCGCTTTCGCCCAGCTGCGGCAGGAAATCGAACTGCTTGCTGGTCAGCGGCACGGTGATCCCGGCGCGGGCGGTCAGTTCGGTCCGCTTGAGCGAACGCGGCCCGGTCAGGTCTTCGGCCTGATAGTCGATCCAGCTGACCCCCAGGGTGGCGCGGGTGCTGAGTGGCCCGGCCCATAGCGAAACGACCGGCCCCTGGACTTCGAACAACAGCTGGCCGTTTGAATTGCGGCTGGTGCTTTCGCGGACCGAAACCGGGATCGTCGCGGCCAGCGTCCCGGCAAAAGGATTGGTCGCCGCCCCGACCGTGCCGAGCGCGCCGAGCGAGCCGGTGAACTGGCTGAGATAGCTGTTCTCGCGCCGGTCCCACTTGGCGGTCAGCGCCGCGTGCCACGGACCGCGCTGGGCGTTGAGCGTGGCCGACAGCGACTGGCTGTTGCCGTCCGAGCGGCTGACCAGCGGGCGGCCGGGATCGTTGAGCGCCAGGCTGACCGCAGTGCCGAACGGGGTGAACGGATTGGTCGCTGGGATCAGGAACCGGCCCGCGGGCAGCCCGCTGCCGTTTTCGCTCCGGCTCCAGCCGAGCCGGGCATTGAGCGACAGCGACAGCCAGTCGTTGAGCTGCTTGTTCGCGGCGAGGTTGATGTCGATCGGCCGCGACGGTCCGCGCAGGGTTCGGTACTGGCTTTCGTTTGAAGGATTGGTGCGGTTCACGCCCCCCAGCAGCGCGGCCAGGCTGGGATTGGTCACGCCGGCCGGCAGCGCGAGGACAGTGACCGGTTGCCCGGCGAGGGCGCTCAACGCCGTATCGATCTGCGCCCCAGGCATGCTGCTGACCGGGATGATGTTGCCGAGCGCCGAATAGGGCGTTGTACCGGTGCGGGGGACAAAATTGCGCTCGGATTCGTACAGCGCGCTCGATTCGCCACCGCGGACCGACAGGTTGAGCCGGTCCTGGCCCTTGATCACGGTGAGTACCGCCTCGCCGCGATTGTTGCTCCAGCCGTTCTCGGTCGCTTCCTCGCGGCTGGCGGTCAGCGTTGCGCTTGTCAGCGACGGGCGCAGCACCACGTTGTAGGCGCGCTGGCCGGGATTGCCGCCGATCTGGGTGGCGCTGCCCTTGGGCAGAACCTCGATCCGGGCAATTGCTTCGGCGGGTAGGCCGGCGATATCGTCGGGGCTGTTGACCGGGCGACCATTGACCAGGAACGAGGGTTGCTCGTCGCCGTTCTCACCGCGGATTTCGTCGAGCACTTCGCCGACCGAACCGACACCATAAGCGCCGACCGCGTCCTCGTCGTAGGTTTCCTCGACCGTCACGTTCTTCAGCGCGGCGATGATTGTGCGCCCGCCGATCACGACGATGGTGTTGCGGTCGTCAGGTGGTGCGGCCGCGTCCCGGTCGGGATCGGGCGCAGGGGTTTGGGAAGGCGGTGCTTCCTGTGCCAAGGCAACGCCGGGTTCTGCAACCAGCAGGCTGATCACCGAACCGGCCAGCAGCAGTTGTGCCCTGGTCGATGTCTGCCCCGAATTGCCCACCCGCACCGATTCTTTCGTTGTTCAAGTTCCCCCTATGCAAAACCCCGCCGGATTGCTCCAGCGGGGAATTGCAGTGGCTGAGACGAATTTCGCCTAAGCGTTCAGACTGCAGGGACCGAGATGTAGGTGCCGTTGCTGTCCTGCGAGCCGCCGCCCCAAGGCGCGACGTTGAACCAGGCGGTGGTGCACTTGTCACCGAGGTAGCCGTTCTGCTTGGTCCAGATGCCCGGGAGCTTCTTGGGAGAGATACAGATCACGACCTTGCCGACGTACCAGTAGTCGCCGGGGCCGGCATTCTGGACGTAGGGGGTCAAGTCGGTGCCGGTCAGGCCGTATTCGTTGGTCACGTCGGTCTGGCTCGTCGGGCCTTGCGGGGTGATCGTCACCGAGTCCGGACCGGCGGTCCAGCCGCCTTCGACGGCGGGGGCAGTTTCGTGCCATTCGCAGTTACCGATATCCTCGCCCCAATGCGGGTTGGCCGGGCTCAGTCCCTGGCAGCTGCCGCCACCGCCCGAAGGATTGGTGCCATTGTTGGTATAGTATCCTTGAACCGGGCTGGGCGGAGTGTAGGTTTCGGTCTTGACCGTAACCCGGCAGTCCCAGGTATAGCTGGTGGTGATCGAAGTTTCGCGATCGAATTGGAAGGTGCTGCCCGCCGCATAGGTTCGGGTCGTGGCGATCTGGTCACCGAACATGTTGACGCTGCCACCGGTGCGAAACGGGCCGGCGCCGATGCTGAGGTTCGAGTAGGTTGGGGTGCCGACGCCGGCACGGGTTCCCGGAATTTCGGTGTTTGTCACAACCGGAGCGGCTTCCGACTCTATCACATTTTCAACGTCATAGGATGCGGCCGGGCTACCGTCGTGCAGCAGGGTCGCAGGAGCCAGCGCCGAGCAAGCGGTGTCCATTGCAGCTTCGGTGGTTGAACTGGCGGGGACGGCCATTGCCGGCGTTACGAACAGCGGCAAAAACGCGGTGGCGACCATCGCGGTCGAAACCAGCAGCTTGAGTGTCGTGGACTTGATCATCGTAGTTCTCCAGGCGTGACCTGCGTTGCGGGCCGTGCGTTTCAAGCTTTCAGCGCGACCAAATCCTGCGACGAGTCGTTGCTGCGGGCTGACGAACCGTTAATCGCATCCCGGGCCAAAGGTAAACACCTGATTCACCACCACGAGCCCTGCATTTTTCTCTGTCCCGGCTTTGGACAGTGCCATTTCAAGGTCTTAACGGCGCACAAACGAAAGCCCCGCCCGGGTCAACGGGCGGGGCCTTTGTTTGGGCTTCAGGTGAAGCGGTTGGGGTCAGCCGTTGCCGCCGCCGAACAACCACCAGGCCAGGAAGGCCAGCACGACCAGTCCGAGGATCCACCACAGCCAGTTGACCTGGCTGTCGTCCTGAACAGCAGGCTTGGGCGCGGCAGCTGGTTTGGCGGCGGTGGCGGCCGGTTTCGCCGGTTCGGCAGCGGGAACCGCCGGTGCAGGCGCGGGTGCGGCCTTGGCGGCGGGCGAAGCGGGCGTGCTTGCGAGCGGCTGGACGGCGACCGGTGCGGCCGGGGCGACCGCAGCCGCTGCGGCGACCGGCGCGGCTTTGGCTGGAGCAGTTGCAGTAGGCGCGGCCTTGGTGGGAGCAACAGCCGCCGGAGCGGTCTTGGCGGTGGAGGTGGTCTTCTTGGTCGCGGCTTTCTTGGTGGTGCTGACCTTGGCCGGCTCCGCCTTCTTGGCGGCGGG
>CALCQB010000063.1 GCA_937897535.1 uncultured Novosphingobium sp.
TCACGGACGTGGCGGCCTTTGTGAACCAGACCTGGTTCGCCGGCGTCTCCATCTTGCTCTCGGCAATGTGGTCCGCGTAGTTGAGCCCGATCGCGAAAATCTTGCCCGGCCGCGCCACAGGCGCCAGCAGTCGCACAGACGACAGCGGATACGTCTCGCCCTTCGCCGCAGATTGTTCGACAACGGCTTTCATCTCGTCCCAGCGCGCGATCAGGTCGATCATCGATCCCGTGAAACTGCTCGCGATGATTGTATCGCCCGAGACGACGCCGATACGCGGGCCCGATCCGCTGTCAAAGAGCGCCAGCTTCATGCATTCGCCGGCGGCTTCCGCCGCGTCGCGCGCCATCGCTCCTCTCGATCTCCTACCTTTCCAGGATACAGATAATGGCTTCAGGCACAGTCAAGTGGTTCAACGGCACCAAGGGTTTCGGCTTCATTCAGCCTGACGACGGCGGCAAGGACGTGTTCGTCCACATCAGCGCGGTTGAGCGCGCCGGCCTTGAAGGCCTGGCCGAAGGTCAGTAGCTCAAGTTCCAGCTGGTCGATCGCGGCGGCAAGGTTTCGGCCAGCGATCTCGAAGTCGTCGGCGACGTGATCGCAGTCGAAAAGCGCGAAGCCGCACCCCAGCGCGAGCTGACCGGTGAGCGCGCGACCGGCACGGTCAAGTTCTTCAACGCGATGAAGGGCTTCGGCTTCATCACCCGCGATGACGGACAACCCGATGCGTTCGTCCACATCAGCGCGGTTGAGCGTTCGGGCATGTCCGGCCTCAACGAGGGTGACCGGCTTGAATTCGACATCGAAGTCGATCGACGAGGCAAGTACTCGGCGGTCAACCTGGTGCCGAGTCAGGGTTGACCTGCCTGCGATAGGCGGCGGATCGTTTGACCGTCGCCGCGCAACAATCTAGAAACACGGCAATGGCGGTCCCGGCGGGCCGCCATTTGTCGTTTGCCTGAACCGCCGGTCAATTGCGAAGGACCAAATCACATGTCGATCACTCCGCTCATGCCAGTCTATCCCCGCTGCGGCTTTCGGCCGGTGCGTGGTGACCACTGCCATCTGATCGGGGAAGACGGCCGCCGATATCTCGATTTCGCGGCGGGTATTGCGGTCAATGCGCTGGGTCATTCGCATCCGGGGCTGATCGGCGCGATCCAGCGCCAGGCCGAAACGCTGATGCACGTGTCGAACCTGTATGGCAGCCCGCAAGGCGAGCACCTGGCCCAGCGGCTGGTCGACCTGACCTTTGCCGATACGGTGTTCTTCACCAATTCCGGCGCGGAAGCGGTCGAATGCGCGATCAAGACCGTGCGGGCCTATCATCAGCACGCCGGCGACGACCACAAGTTCGAAATCATCACCTTCAAGAACGCCTTCCATGGCCGAACCATGGCGACGATCAGCGCCTCGAATCAGGAAAAGATGCACAAGGGCTTCCTGCCGCTGCTGCCGGGCTTCAAGTACGTCGACTTCGACGATCTCGAAGGCGCAAAGGCGGCGATCGGGCCGAACACGGCGGGTTTCCTGGTCGAGCCGGTCCAGGGTGAAGGCGGGATCCGCCCGGCTTCGCAGGCGTTCATGGCCGGGCTGCGCGCGCTCGCCGACGAGCACGACCTGCTGCTCGCGCTGGACGAGGTCCAGTGCGGGGTTGCGCGTTCGGGCACGCTCTACGCCTATGAGCAATACGGGATCGTGCCGGACGTCGTGGCCTCGGCCAAGGGCCTTGGCGGCGGCTTTCCGATCGGTGCCTGCCTCGCCACCGAGAAGGCGGCGCGCGGCATGGTGATCGGCACCCACGGGTCAACCTATGGCGGCAACCCGCTGGCGCTTGCGGCGAGCGAAGCCGTGCTCGATGTGGTCGCCACCGAGGAGTTTCTCGCCCAGGTTCGCGCCACGGCCGAGCGGCTGCGCGGGCGGCTCGAGCAGTTCATCGGCAACTATCCCGAACTGTTCGAAAGCGTCCGGGGCATGGGGCTGATGCTCGGGGTCAAGCTCAAGACCGAACCGCGCGGGCTGGTCGCGCACCTGCGCGACAACCACCAGTTGCTGACCGTCGCTGCCGGAGACAACACCCTGCGGCTGGTTCCGCCGCTGGTGATCGACGACAGCCACATCGACGAGTTCTTTGAAAAGCTTTCGGCCGGTACGGCGAGCTTTCTGGCGGAGCCTGCGGACAAATGACCCGGCATTTTCTGGAGCTGAGCGATGCCGGAGGCGATGCGCTCGCGGCGATGATCAATGACGCGACCGAGCGGAAGGCCCATCGCAGCGGGGTCCCCAAGGGTGCGCCCGATGGCGACGCACCGCTGGCCGGGCATGTGCTGGCGATGGTGTTCGAGAAGAACTCGACCCGCACCCGGGTTTCGTTCGACATCGCGATGCGCCAGCTTGGCGGCTCGGCGATCGTGCTCGATGCCGGGACCACCCAGCTGGGCCGCGGCGAGACCGTGGCCGATACCGCGCGGGTCCTCAGCCGGATGGCCGATGCGATCATGATCCGCACCGACGATCACGCCAAGATCGAAGAGATGGCCGCCCATGCCAGCGTCCCGGTGATCAACGGGCTGACCGATCGCTCGCACCCGTGCCAGATCGTCGCTGATCTGCAGACCATCGTCGAACAGGGCAAGGCGCTGCCCGGGCTTGAGCTGGCCTGGCTGGGCGACGGCAACAACGTGCTCAATTCGATCGTCGAAGCAGCCGGGCTGATGAAGTTCAATGTCCGGATCGCGGTGCCGCAGGGCTACGAATCCGATCCGGCCTATATCGCGGCGGCGCAGGCGCGCGGAGCGCGGATCACCCTGCACCGCGATGCGGCCGAAGCGGTTGCCGGGGCCGACGTGGTGGTCACCGATACCTGGGTGTCGATGGGCCAGGACCATGCCCACAACAAGCTGGCGGCGATGGCGCCCTATCAGGTCAACGAAGCGCTGATGGCCGGGGCCAAGGCCGATGCGGCGTTCCTCCACTGCCTGCCCGCGCACCGCGGCGAGGAAGTGACCGACGCGGTGATCGATGGCCCGCGCTCGGCGGTGTGGGACGAGGCCGAGAACCGGATCCATGCGCAGAAGTCGGTGCTGCGCTGGGTATTCGGCCAGCTGTGAGCGCGCCGGAGCATATTGCGGCGGGCGAAACCGGTTATGACCGGGTGCTGGCCTTCACCATCCCGTCACGCGATGCGCGCGGCCGGGTGGTGCGGCTTGGCCCGGTGCTCGAGAAGATCCTGACCGCGCATGACTATCCGATCCCGATCCGGCACCTGCTCGCCGAAGCGCTGGTGCTGACCGGGCTGATCGGCTCGCTGCTCAAGGATGGGGAAGGGCAATTGACGATGCAGGCCCACGCCCAGGGCGGTGTGGTCGACCTGCTGGTCTGTGACTATCGCGGGGGTGAGTTGCGCGGCTATGTCCGCCACGATGCCGACCGGCTGGCGATGCTGGGGGCAAATCCATCGCTGTTCGCGTTGTTCGGGCAGGGTGCCTATCTGGCGATCACTTTCGATCTGGCCGCGACCGGGCAGCGCTATCAGGGGATCGTGCCGCTGGAAGGCGATACGCTGGCGGCGGCCTGCGAGGCCTATTTCGCGCAGTCCGAACAGGTTCCGACCCTGATCCGGGTTGCGGTACGATCAGACCGCGAGGGCTGCGTCGCCGGCGGGGTGCTGGCCCAGCACTTGCCCGAGGGCGAGGAAGGGCGCGAGCGGATCCATGTGCGGCTGGACCATCCGGAGTGGGAACACATCGCTGCGCTGGCCGGCAGCACCAGGCACGACGAGCTGGTCGATCCCGATCTGTCGCTTGAAGCGCTGGTCTGGCGACTGTTCCACGACGAGCCCGAAGTCCGGGTCGAGCCGCTCGCCCCGCTGTCACGCGGCTGTCGCTGTTCGATCGAGCACTATCGGGACGTGCTCGGCAAGTTTCCGGAAGAAGACCGGCTGGACATGCGCAATGACGCCGGGTTGATCGAAGTGGATTGCGCGTTCTGCTCGAAGCTGTTCGAGATCGACGCCTGACAGCTCAATTCGTCGCCAAAATTACACGCTTGGTCGCTGGATGACGCTGTGATACAATCGCCATCAAGATGACCAACCCATTTGCACCCCGCATGAGGGGAGAAACCGAACCAGTGATCGCCAAGATGCGCATTGCCGGGGCTGCGGTCGTAGCCCTGCTGGCCTTTGCCGCCCCTGCCTCGGGGGGCGGTCCGTCGCTGGCCATGCTCGATCAGCTCGAGGCCGGGCGGTGGGAGATCCGCGCCCGTGAACCGGGCGCCCAGCCGCAACGGATCTGCCTCGCCAGCGGCCATCGCCTGATCCAGCTGCGCCATCCCGAGGGACCGTGCGAACGCTTTGTCGTGCAGGACAGCGCCTCGGATGTGGTGGTGCAATATACCTGCAAGGGGCGCGGCTATGGCCGGACCCACATCCGGCGCGAGACCGGCAGGCTGGTCCAGATCGACAGCCGCGGCATCGCCAATGGCCTGCCCTTTGAATTCTCCGCCGAAGCCCGCCGCGTCGGGGATTGCAGCGGCGGCTGATCCGGTTGCCTTGGCCAGCCGGAGCGGCTAGCCCGGAACCATGGCGTCACTCCCCGAAGGTCAGGGCCGCAAGGCTGTCGTGCTGCTTTCGGGCGGGCTCGATTCGATGGTATGCGCAGCGCTGGCGCGCGAAGCCGGCTATGCGCTTCATGCCCTGACTATCGATTACAACCAGCGCCACCGCCGCGAGCTTGATGCAGCCCGCGAGATCGCCGCGCTGCTGGGCGCGAAACGCCATGTGATCTTGCCGCTCGATCTGCGCCAGTTCGGCGGCTCGGCGCTGACCGACGATATCGCGGTACCCAAGGACGGGCTGGGCGAAGACATTCCGGTCACCTATGTTCCTGCGCGCAACCTGGTGTTCCTGTCGCTGACGCTGTCGTGGGCGGAAGCGCTCGGCGCGCGTGACGTGGTGATCGGGGTCAACGCGCTCGACTATTCGGGCTACCCCGATTGCCGCCCCGAATTCATCGCCGGATTTACCGACCTGGCGCGGCTCGCAACCAAGGCCGGGGCCGAGGGTGATGATTTCCGGATCCATGCCCCGCTGCAATACCTGGGCAAGGCCGAGATTGCGGCCGAAGCCGGACGGCTGGGGCTCGATCCTGCGCTGAGCTGGTCGTGCTACGATCCGCAAGCCGACGGTTCGGCCTGCGGGCGGTGCGATTCCTGCCGCCTGCGCCGAGAAGGCTTTGCCAAGGCCGGGATAGTCGATACCACCCGCTACGCAGCATAAGAATTGGCAGGAGAGACCAGGTGAACGAGCAAGATAGCGGCGGGCCGGCCGAACAGAAGGCCAGCGGCTATAGCTGGTATGTGCTCGGCGTGCTGGTGCTGGTTTACATTCTCAATTTCATCGATCGGCAAATTCTCAGCATTCTGGCGGTCGACATCAAGGCCGATCTCGGGCTGACCGACAGCGATCTGGGCTTTCTGGGCGGCGCGGCCTTTGCGGTGTTCTATGCGTTGTTCGGCGTTCCGCTGGGGCGGCTGGCGGACAACTGGAACCGCAAGAAGCTGCTCGCGGTGGGGCTGGCGCTGTGGTCGACGATGACCGCGCTGTCGGGCTTTGCGCGCGATCAGTTGACCCTTTCGCTGGCGCGGATGGGGGTCGGCGTGGGCGAGGCCAGCGCCGGTCCGACCGCCTATTCGCTGATCTCGGACTATTTCCCCAAGCGCCAGCGCGCGACCGCGCTCGCGATCTATTCGTCGGGGCTTTATATCGGTGGCGGGATTTCGCTGCTGATCGGGGCGAAGATCGGACAGTCGTGGAATGCAGCCTATCCGGGCGGCGGCCCGCTCGGGCTGGTCGGCTGGCAGGCTGCATTTCTGGCCGTGGGAATTCCCGGGCTGCTGATGGCGCTGTGGATGCTGACCATCCGCGAGCCGGTTCGCGGGGCGATGGACGGGATCGTCAGCCCGAGTTCGCCGACGCCGTTTGCGAACTTTCTGGGCGACCTTTCAACCATCGTCCCGCCGTTCACGCTTTATGGCGCGTGGCTGCGCGGACCCGCGGCGCTGGCGCTCAATCTGGTTGCAGCGGTGCTGGTCGCGCTGTTCGCCTGGATGATGATCGGGCTGACCGGAAACGTGCCGCAATGGGCTTCGGTCGGGCTTGGGTATTACGCCGTTTTCTCGTGGGCCTGCACGCTCAAGGCTCGCGATCCGGCGACCTGGCGGCTGATCTGGGCAACCCCCGCGTTCCTGTGCACGACGCTGGGCTACAGTCTGGTTTCGCTGGCTGCATGGGCGCTGGGATTCTGGTCTGCACCCTATGCCGAGACCGTGCTCAAGCTGCCCAAGCAGGAGCTGGCATTCATCCTTGGCGCCAACGGAGCGGTCAGCGGGTTCCTGGGGGTGATCATCGGCGGCAGGATCGCTGATGCCCTGCGCGCCCGCAATCCCGCCGGGCGGATTCTGGTGATCATGTTCGGGGTGATCGCGCCGATCGTACCGATCTGGATCGGCTATTCGACCGAGAATGCGACCCTGTTCTACGCCATGAACTTTCTGGCCGGGATGTGCGGGGCGGCCGCGCTCGGCGCGGCGGCGGCAACGACGCAGGATCTGGTGCTGCCCCGGATGCGCGGCACTGCTACGGCCGCGTTCTTCCTGGGTACGACGCTGGTCGGGCTGGCGTTCGGGCCCTATCTGGTCGGGCTGATTTCTGACCTGACCGGCAGTGTGGTCGATGGCAAGCCGGTTGGCGACCTGCGCACCGGCATCCTGTCGCTGGTCGGGGTAGCACCGATTGCGCTCGCGCTGCTGATCTTCGCCTATCGGGCCGTGCCCCATGCCGAAGCGACCCTGGTCGAACGCGCTGGAGAAAAGGCCGGCGGCTAGCCCGCCGTAAGTACCCCGCAGGCGATCCGCGCCCCGCTGTTGCCGGTTGGGTCGGTCTTGTAGTCGTCGCTCGCGGCGTGGATGACGATCGCGCTGCCGTCGGCGTCGAACATCACCACGACGTCGTTCGAGGCGTGCGAGCCGATCTTGCACACGTCACCGTCGTGGACGACGGCGCGCTGCGTTCCGATCCCGCCTTCGCGCTCGACCTGGAGCGTGAGGCGCGGGATGGAGACCGTCTCGATGAGCTGGCGTTCGGTGAGGTTGGCGGGGGCTTCTTCGGGCAAAACAGGCACGCCTTTGGGCGGGATGGGCAGTTTTTCGCCGAGCACGACTTCGGTGAGCCAAGTGCCGCGCAGGATGGCGCTGTCGATGTGGAAGGCCGCGCCGTACTGCTGGTCGATCTGGTTGGCCATCTTGCCGTGGCCTTCTTTGATGGCACCGTGGTGGTCCCAGGGATTGGCTCCGTTGCCGCCGCCGACATTGTAGGCGAGCGTGCTGAGTTCGATGAAGCGCACGCCGCGTTCGACGAGTCGGCGGGCGAGCAGGCACTGGTGGGCGTAGGCGGCTTTTTTCGGCTCGGGATCGTCGAGGCCGTAGA
>CALCQB010000064.1 GCA_937897535.1 uncultured Novosphingobium sp.
GTCGGCCTGATTGGCAGCGCCCTGTTTGTCGGCGCATTTGCTTATGCCAACGCCGCCGAGCAGCTCAACAAGCTGGCCTTCAACGCAGTCAACCTGCTGGGCGCGGTGCTGCTGCTGACCTCGCTGTCGGTCCACTTCAATCTGGCCGCCTTCGTCCTCGAAGTGGCGTGGGCCGTGATCGCGCTGGTCGGTCTTGGCAAGGCACTGGCCGGGCAGCGGACGGGCCGGGCATGATCATTGCCGTCGACGGCCCGACCGCTTCGGGCAAGGGTACCATCGCCAAGGCTCTCGCCGCGCATTTCGGACTGCCGCACCTCGATACCGGGCTGCTTTACCGCGCGGTGGGGCGGCAATGCCTGTTGAACGGCGGCGATGCTGACGATCCCGGCGATGCCCTGATTGCCTGCGACTTTCCCGACAGCCTGCTCGCCGACCCCGAACTTCGCTCGGAGACAACAGGCGGGCTCGCCAGCCGGGTCTCGGTTTATCCCGCTGTGCGTAATGCCTTATTTAAGCGCCAGCGCGCCTTCGCCACCCAGCCCGGCGGCGCGGTGCTCGACGGGCGCGATATCGGCACGGTGATCGCGCCCGAGGCCGAGGTGAAGCTGTTCGTGGTCGCTTCGGTTCCGGCCCGGGCCGAGCGGCGGTTCCGGGAAATGCAGGCGGCGGGCCAGGCGGTATCGCTGGCCGAAATCGCCGCTGACCTCGCAGCGCGCGACCAGCGCGACCGATCGCGCGCCGAAGCCCCGCTGGTCGCCGCGCCGGATGCCGTGCTGCTCGATACCTCCGAGCTTGACCGCGATTCCGCTATTGCCGCCGCCATTGCCGTGGCCGAGGCGGCATGCTCACAGCGTTGAAATCCCTGCTGGCGCGGTTCGGCGTCGACTGGGCCGAATTCAAGGTCTTCGTCGCCCATGCCAGCGGTGTCAGCCACGATGCGATGCACGTGATCGTGGGTGTGGCGGCACAACTGCTGCTTGCCGCCGTATTGCGCCGGAGCAGTGGCTCATTCGGGCCGTGGGGCATCGTGCTCGGCGCCGAGCTGCTCAACGAATGGAATGACCTGCACGTCGAACGCTGGAGCGCGGTGGGCATGCAGTGGGGCGAAATGACCAAGGACGTCGCCCTGACCATGATCTTGCCGACCCTGCTGCTAATCCTGGTGCGCTGGCGGCCGGGATTGTTCTCTCGGCGCTAGCGGCAGTTGTCGGGGCGGGCTGCGGGGTGTTAGGGTTGGCCATGTCCAAGCCAGTTGCAGCCTTGCTGATCGCCCTCGCCCTGTCATCCTGCGCCACCAGGCCTGAGCAGACCCGGATCGAGCTGACCCGGCAGGAGGCCCGCGGTTATGCCTTTGCCAAGGCGAACTGCGCCGCCTGCCACGCGATCACCGCCAATGCCGTTTCGGCCAACCCCGAGGCCCCGCCGTTCGAAGCCGTGGTCAACACCAAAGGGCTGACCAGCGCGACGCTGGCGACATTCCTGCGGGATTCGCACAATTTTCCGGGCGCGATGGCCTTCCGGATCGACCAGGCCAAGGTCAATGATCTGACCGCCTACATGGTCACACTCAAGCGACCGGACTACCGGCCCATCCCCTAGCAAAAGTCTTGCATTTGCGGGGACCCTGCCCTAGTGGCCGCCGGTCCGAAGCAGCCTTGGCTGTGGAAGGCGCGGTGGATGGCATACGGCCCCCAGCGCAGCTCGGCCCCTTTTGGCCCGTGTCCGGCAATCCCGCCGGGACGGAGAAAGACCGGCGGAACAACCGCCTGGCCGGTAACATCGATACGAGGAAACTCACCCTATGGCGTCTACCGCCAACCCCACCCGCGATGAATTCGCGGCTCTCCTTGATGAATCACTCGGCGGCGCAGCCGACGGCGGCTTTGAAGGCCGCGTGGTCAAGGGCACCATTACCGCAATCGAAGGCGACAAGGCCGTCATCGACGTTGGCTTGAAGAGCGAAGGCCGCGTGGCCCTGCGCGAATTCGCCATGCCGGGCCAGCCGCACGGGCTTTCTGTCGGCGATGAAGTCGAAGTCTATGTCGACCGCGTCGAGAATTCCGAAGGCGAAGCGATGCTCAGCCGCGACCGCGCTCGCCGCGAAGCCGCCTGGGACAAGCTTGAAAACGAATTCGGCGAAGGCAAGCGCGTTGAAGGCGTGATCTTCGGCCGCGTGAAGGGCGGCTTCACCGTCGATCTCGACGGCGCCGTGGCCTTCCTGCCCGGTTCGCAGGTCGATATCCGCCCGGTCCGCGACGTCCAGCCGCTGATGGATATCCCGCAGCCGTTCCAGATCCTCAAGATGGACCGCCGCCGCGGCAACATCGTGGTCTCACGCCGCGCCGTGCTCGAAGAAACCCGCGCCGAACAGCGTTCGGGCCTGATTTCGGGCCTGGCTGAAGGCCAGATCATCGACGGCGTCGTCAAGAACATCACCGACTACGGTGCGTTCGTTGACCTGGGCGGCATCGACGGCCTGCTCCACGTCACCGACATGAGCTACAAGCGGGTCAACCACCCGAACGAGGTCATCAACATCGGTGACACCGTCAAGGTCCAGATCATCCGCATCAACCAGGACACCCAGCGCATCAGCCTGGGCATGAAGCAGCTGGAAAGCGATCCGTGGGAAGGCGTCGCCGCCAAGTACCCGGTCGGTGCCAAGCTGCACGGCGTGGTCACCAACATCACCGAATACGGCGCCTTCGTGGAGCTGGAAGCCGGGATCGAAGGTCTGGTCCACGTTTCGGAAATGTCCTGGACCAAGAAGAACGTCCACCCCGGCAAGATCGTTTCGACCAGCCAGGAAGTCGACGTCATCGTGCTTGAGGTCGACAGCGACAAGCGCCGCGTTTCGCTTGGCCTCAAGCAGGCCAACCAGAACCCGTGGGAAGCCTTTGCCGACAAGCACCCGGTCGGTTCGACCGTCGAAGGCGAAGTCAAGAACGCCACCGAATTCGGTCTGTTCATCGGCCTCGACGGCGACGTCGACGGCATGGTCCACATGTCGGACATCGCCTGGGGCATCTCGGGCGAAGACGCGCTGGCCCTGCACCGCAAGGGCGAGCAGGTTTCGGCGATCGTGCTCGACGTCGATGTCGACAAGGAACGCATCAGCCTCGGCATGAAGCAGCTTGAAAAGGGTGCCCCTGCCGCCGGCGGCGTGGCTTCCGCTTCGAGCGGCGGCGGTCTCAAGAAGAACGACGTCGTCACCGTCACCATCCTCGAAGTCCGCGATGGCGGCCTCGAAGTGCAGGCCGGCGACGATGGCGCGACCGGCTTCATCAAGCGCAGCGACCTCGGCCGCGACCGCGACGAACAGCGTCCGGATCGTTTCCAGGTCGGGCAGAAGCTCGATGCGATGGTCACCGGGTTCGACCGCTCGAAGAAGCCGAACTTCTCGGTCAAGGCGCGTCAGCTGCACGAAGAAAAGGAAGCCGTGGAACAGTACGGTTCGTCGGATGCCGGCGCTTCGCTGGGCGACATCCTGGGTGCCGCGCTGAAGGCAAAGAAGGACTGATCCTTCGCCAGCCCAAGACTAGCCAAACAAAGGCCCGTCCGGAGCGATCCGGGCGGGCTTTTGCTTTGCGGCAATCCGCGTATGGTGGCGGCAGGAGAAGATGATGCTTGAAATCCACCAGTTCCCTTGCCTGTCGGACAACTATGGCTTCCTGATCCACGATCCGGTCAGCGGCGAGACCGCCTGCATCGATACCCCCGATGCCGATGCCTACTTGCGCGAGGCGGCAAAGAAGGGCTGGCAGATCAGCCAGATCTGGAACACCCACTGGCACCCCGACCACGCTGGCGGAAACGCGGCGATCAAGGCGGCGACGGGCTGTCAGGTCATCGGCCCGGCCGAGGTCGAGAAGCTCGGTACCGCACCGGACCGGGTCGTGAAACACGGCGACTTGGTCATGCTGGGCGAATGGGATGCCGAAGTGATCGACGTCGGGGGGCACACTATGGGCCACATTGCCTATCACCTGCCCGATGCCGAAACCGCCTTTGTCGGCGATGCGCTGTTCGCGCTTGGCTGCGGGCGGATGTTCGAAGGCACGCCCGAGCAGTTCTGGGCCAGCCTGTCGCGGATCAAGACGCTGCCGCGGTCGACCTGCCTCTACTGCGCGCACGAATATACCCAGTTCAACGCCCGCTTTGCCGCCCACGCCGATCCAGACAATGCCGAGCTCGCCCAATACTGTGAGGCAATTGCCAAGGCCCGTGCGGCGGGCAAGCCGACCGTGCCCTTCGCGCTCGCCCGTGAACTGGAGACAAACCCGTTCCTGCGGGCGGACGATCCGGGACTGCAGGCGCGCTGGGGCGGCGGGGATGCGGCGGCAACCTTTGCGGCACTGCGGGCAGCGAAGGACAGTTTCTGATCTTCAACTGACAAATTGGATTCGTCATCGCGAGCGTAGCGAAGCAATCCAGGATTCGCATAAACCGCTCCTGGATTGCTTCGCTATGCTCGCAATGACGAACTGGGGAGAACACATGAAGGCTCTCGTCGTAAACTCTCTGTCGCCCAACTTGTCGGGCGTCGGACTTGCCGATCTGCCCCAGCCGGAGCGTCGGACCGGCCAGGTCCTGGTCAACGTCCGCGCCGCCTCGCTCAACTTCCCCGACCTGCTGATGACCAGAGGCGAATACCAGCTGAAACCGGAGCTGCCGTTCGTTTCCGGGCTGGAACTTGCCGGTGAAGTGCTTGAGTCCGACGCCGACTCCCCATTCAAACCCGGCGACCGGGTGTTTGGCGGGCAGAAAACCGGGGCCTTCGCCGAATTCGCCGCAGTCGATGCCGCCGCGCTGCGGCCAATTCCGGCCGGCATGGATTTCGCCACCGCCGCTGCGCTCGGTGCTGCCTATGGCACCGCCTATACCGGGCTGGTCGAACTGGGCGGCATCCGGCCCGGTCAATGGGTGCTGGTCCACGGCGCGACCGGCGGGGTTGGCTTGGCTGCCTGCGATCTGGCCAAGGCTCTCGGCGCGCAGGTGATCGCCGCGAGCGGTTCGCCCGCCAAGCTCGAAGCGCTTAAGGCGGCCTGCAACCCTGATGCCGTGCTGCTGGCGCAGGGCAAATTCCGCGAGACGGTCGCCGAGATCACCGGCGGGGCGCTATGCGACCTGGTGTTCGATCCCGTCGGCGGCGACGTGTTCGACGAAAGCACCCGCTGCGTCGCGTTCGGCGGCAAGCTGCTGGTGGTCGGCTTCGCCGGCGGGCGGATCGCCGAGATTTCGACCAACATTCCGTTGATCAAGGGCTTCTCGGTGGTCGGAGTCCGCGCCGGCGAATACGCCCGCCGCTTCCCGGAACGCGGCAAGGCGATCCGCGATGCGATGCTGGCGCTTGCGGCTGAGGGCAAACTCCACCCGCACATCGACCGCGTGTTGCCGCTGGCGCGCTGGCGCGAGGCGTTCGCGGC
This sequence comes from uncultured Novosphingobium sp., assembly GCA_937897535.1. Taxonomy (GTDB): domain Bacteria; phylum Pseudomonadota; class Alphaproteobacteria; order Sphingomonadales; family Sphingomonadaceae; genus Novosphingobium. The sequence goes on from CALCQB010000064.1 coordinate 5,427, forward strand.
GATGGCCGCGCGGGAAATCGTCGGAAAAGTGGTGCTGGAACCCTGAACGAAGAAGGGCGGCTTCGTGGCCGCCCTTTCCCCTCTCCAACTCGGTAAGCCGCTTGCCGGCTCAAGAATCCATGCGCGTGAACAGGGCGTCGCAATAGCGACCCACGCCTTCCTTGCTTGCAAATTCGTATGTTTTGATCAACCGGTAACCGCGCGCCGCAAGATGTGCCTCCAGTTCGGCCAACGTTGTCGCGCCGGCATAGCAGTTGAAATCAGCCGCCTCGGCAAGGATGTATCGAAAACCCGCCAGATGCCGCTCCGCCCCCTTCAGCACGAGCAGTTCCGCCCCCTGAACGTCGAGGATCAGCGTGTCGTAACGAGAAAGGTCGATCGCCTCGCGCGACACCATGGTCGCAAAAGTGTAACCGGTGAGTTCGATCTTTCCAACGAAACCAACCTCCGGCCAGATTTCGACATGGTCGGCCAGCTCGAAAATCGAGGAGGATTCGGCGTTGTTGCTGGCGACGTTGAAGCTGATCTTGCGGCCATCCGCTTCCACCAGCAAGTAATTCAGCGCACGCTGGCGGGAATAGTCTTGTAGGTTTGCCTGCAGCGCCGCGAAGACATCGGGCAAGGCCTCGACCCACAGCACGTCTAGCCTGGCCCGGTCATAGTAGGCGCGCTCGCGCCCGTCATTTGCGCCGACGTGGATCACGCCGCGTGCCTTACGCAGGTAGACCGGCAACCGGCCATAGCGCTTCTTGTAGTTGTTTCGCAGGATCCGCAGGAAATTGATCATGCGAATCTCGGAGCCAGGCTCATAGGCCGGCGATCGCCTCGTCGACCAGGCCCTTGTCGGCCTTGGCGTCGTGGCTCGCCGCGATCAGCGATTTGGCGGCGCCGGCAGCGGCAGCAGCAGCCTTGGCGCGCAGTTCGTCGATCGCGCCGCGTTCGGCAGCAGCGATCTTGTCTTCGGCCATCTTTTCGCGGCGCTTGATCAGGGCCTTGGTATCTTCGGCGCCCTTGGCAACGATCGCCTCGGCCTCATGCCGGGCGTCATCGATCATCGCGGCGGCTTCCTGTTCGGCCCCGGCGATCTTGTCGGCATATTCCTTGCGCAGCGCTTCGGCTTCGGCGCGCAGCGCCTTGGCCTCGTCAAGCTGCTTGCGGATTTCGGCAATCGAGGCATCAAGCCCCGAGGTGATCATCCCCGGAACCTTCTTCCACACCATCACCGCCAGCAGCGTGGCCATGGCCGCAGCCACCCACATCCCGGGGGTCAGCCCGAAGGCCGCCAGTTCGGCGTGTTCGGCAGCGGGGCCGCCGTGCTCGGCAGCTGCGGCGAGCAAGCTGAGATCAAGCATGGAGCGCCTCCTTGACGGCGGCCGAGGCCGCCTTGGCGTCGACCGAGGCACCGGTCAGCCGGGTAACGATCTGCCCCGCAGCTTCGGCAGCGACGACTTCGATCTCGCTCAGCGCGCTGCTGCGGGCCGCAGCGATGCGGGCATCGGCTTCGGCGACGTGGGCATCGATCTTGGCATTGGCCTTGGCCAGGCTCTTTTCGCTGGCCGCGGCCGCATCGGTCTTGGCCTTGGCGATCACCGCCTGAGCCTCGGCCCGCTGGGCGTTCGACTGGACCCGCCAGGCCTCTTCCGCATCGTCGGCGGCCTTGCGGGCGGCTTCGGCCGCGGCAAGGTCATCGGCGATCTGCTTGTCGCGGCTCTCCACTGTCGCCATCACCTTGGGAACCATGCCCCGGCCAATCACGAAGAAGATGAAGCCGAAGAACACCAGCATCCAGAAGATCTGGCTGGCGTAGGTCGCGGCAAGCTGGGAAATCTGAGGCATCGCAGGGTCCGGATTTGCCCGGCCCGCGCCGCCCCGTCAGTGGGGCGGACACGCAGCCGGTCGGTCAGTCAATCGTAAGTCTTAGGCGACGAAGATCAGGATCATCGCGACGACGAACGAGAGCAGGCCCAGAAGTTCGGCGGCGGCGAAGCCGATGAACAGGCGGCCCTGCTGGCCGTCAGCCGCACCCGGGTTGCGCAGCGCGCTTTCCAGGAACGAACCGAA
>CALCQB010000065.1 GCA_937897535.1 uncultured Novosphingobium sp.
TCCCTACACGACGCTCTTCCGATCTCTGCTCGCCGCCGATGACCTGACCGCCAACGCCGGCGGCATCGACAACCAGTTCATCTACGGCACGAACCTGATCGACTCGGTGACCGTGCAGCTCGGTCTGCTCGGGCGCCGACAGGTTGTTGGCCAGCATCTCGGCGATCTGCGGCGTGATGTACTTGCGGCCCTGGGCCGCGGCCCGCACGGCCACCAGCAGCTCGGCCGGGTCGCCCGCCTTGTTGAGGTACCCCACCGCGCCGGCCTTGAGGCAGCGGATGGCGTACTGGTCCTCGGGGTACATGGACACCATCAGCGACTTGACCGGCGGGCCCTGCTCGGCCAGCGAGGCCAGGATCTCCAGACCGCTGCGCCCGGGTAGGTTGACGTCCAGCAGCAACACATCGCAGGGCTGCTTGCGCAGCACCTCGCGCAGGGACGCATAGCTGTCGGCCTCGCCCACCACCTGCACGTCGGTGGCCTCGCTCAGGGTGTCACGGACACCGCGCCGCACCACCGCGTGGTCGTCACACAACACGACCTTGATCATGATTCGTTCCCAGCTTCGTTGTCACCATCGCCATCCGCCACACCCGCGCCGGCGCCCGCCAGGGGCACCGACAGGACCAGGGCCATGCCCGTTCCGGGGCCGCCACTGACCACGTCCAGCCAGCCGCCCACGGTCTGGGCGCGTTCGCGCAGGCCCATGAGGCCGAAGGCGTTGGCCTTGGCCAGCGCGGCGGCGTCGGCGCCCCGGCCATTGTCACTGACCTCCAGCGTCAGGTGGCCCTCCAGATCGCTGAGCTCCAGCCGCACCTCGCTGGCGCCCGCGTGTTTGGCGATGTTGGTCAGCGCCTCCTGGGCCGTGCGGTAGGCCACCAGTTCGACCTCCCGCGGCAGGCTGGGCATCTCGCCCGCGTGTTTGAGCGTGGCGCGTATGCCCGTGCGGTCGGCAAAGCCGCGCAGCAGCCATTCGATGGCGGCGATCAGCCCCTGGTCCAGCACCGCCGGGCGCAGGTTGCGCATGATGCGCTGGCTGGCCCCCAACGCATGGGCCACCATGGCCTGCGCCGCGTCCACGTGGGCACGGGTGTCGTCGTCGGCGGCCCGGCGGCGCGCGCGGCGGCAACGGCGGGGGCGGCGACGGCGCCCTTCTTGCCCTTGTCGTCACGCTGCGACTTGTCATCGCGCTTGCCTTTGCCCTTGGCCAGGGCGGCGGCGCTCGGCGGCGGCGATGCGGCAGCGACCTGAACCCTGGGCCGCGAATAGTGCGCCATGCGCGGGTCGTCGCTGCCCACTTCCGAAGCGCGCGGGAAACGGCCAAGATTTCCGGCGGCGGCCTGCTGCGCGGCGGTCAATCGGGGCATATAGCGCAAATAGGCGGTGATCGCGGTGGCCATGTCGCCGGGCATGGTCTGCCGGGCAATCGCCTCGGCCTCGTCGGTCTGGCCGAGAATTGCCAGGCCAAAGGCGCGGGTCCGCCACGCCGCCTTGTCCTGCTTCTGCAGCAAGGGTGACAGCGTGATGTCCATCCCCTTGCGATCGCGCGCGATCGCCTGGCTCAGCGCCAGGCGGCGCAAGGTTTCATCGCTGGGTGCACCGGCCAGCGATTGGCGGTAATAGTACTGCGCGGTCTGTCCATCGCCGACCAGGTCAAAGGCGAGGCCCCGGTCGGCCAGCCGGGCCGGCTCGATCGGACCAGCCTTCTCGGCCTCGTCGAACAGCTCGATCGCGGTAAAGGGATCCTCGCTCAGCACATAGGCCCCGGCCAGACCGGCCTTGACCCTGGCATTGTTCGGCTGGATCGACAGCGCCCGGCGATAAAAGCCGATCGCGGCCTGGGCATCGCCCAGTTCGAGCGAGGCCTGCCCGGCTTCGGTCAGCGCCGCAATATCCTGCGGGTTTCGGGCGAGCTGGTTGAGCGCATCGTTGAGCCGCATCCCCGCCGATTTCTGCGGAACGGCCTGAACCACCGGCACCGCAACTTGCGGCGCAGGCTGGGCCAGCGCGAGGCCCGGAAACCCGAGCCCCAGGATCGAGGCGGAGCATAGCTGGAGCAGGCGGAAGGCAGACGGCGACATCGGCGAACGCGTTAATCCTTTCACGCCCGCAGGCAAGCGGGGATCGCAATGCCAGGCACTGCAATCCCCAAGCTTAACCGGCGCGGAACGCGCTGGCAGATCTACTGGTTGTTCTGGCGCCCCAGGAACCGCGGGATCGAGATCGACGGGCCGTCGTCGTCCTCATCTTCATCGTCGCTGGAACGGGCACCGCCGCGCGACAGGTTTGCCATCCGCTCAAACAGCGTCGCCCCGGCACCGGGACGCGGCGCAGCAGGCGCCGGAGCCGCAGCGCCACCGCCGGCGGGTGCAGCCGGGGCTGCCGGTTCGTCACCATCGCCGCCCGCATCTGCGGTTTCGTCGCTGCTGGCAACCAGACCGCGGCGACGGCCAGGCAAGGCCCCGCCGCCAACTGGCGCATCTTCATCGGCCAGGCGTGAGGCATCGAGCAGCAGTTCGTCACCGCCCTCATCGCTGCCGCCTTCGCTGGCCCCTTCGGCTTCCAGCTCAAGCTCGAGCGGCTCGCCGCCTTCAGCCGCTTCGGGCGCGTCGGGAGGAGTCAGTTCGGGCATTTCCCAATCGTCATCGGCAGCTGCGGCAGGAGCCGGTTCCGCTTCGGGTTCGGGCTCTGCCGCAGCGGCTTCCGGTTCAGGAGTCGAAACCGCCGAACGCTCGAACAGCGGTTCGGCCGCCGGGGCCGCCATGGTCGGTCGGACCGGGCCGCGCGAGCCGCCCATGGTGAACGGACGGTTGGCTTCTTCGGCCTGCGATTCGCTTTGTTCGATCCCGGTGGCGACCACCGAGACCCGGATCTTGCCGTTGAGGTCGGGATTGAACGCGCTGCCCCAGATGATGTTGGCATTCGGATCGACCAGTTCGCGGATGTGGTTGGCCGCTTCGTCGACTTCGAGCAGCTTCATGTCGTCGCCGCCGATGATCGAGATGATCACGCCCTTAGCGCCCTGCATCGAAACGCCGTCGAGCAGCGGGTTGGCAATCGCCTTTTCCGCCGCTTCGAGCGCGCGGTTTTCGCCGCTGCCTTCGCCGGTGCCCATCATCGCCTTGCCCATTTCGGCCATGACCGAGCGGACGTCGGCGAAGTCGAGGTTGATCAGGCCGGGCATGACCATCAGGTCGGTGATCGAGCGCACCCCTTGCTGGAGCACCTCGTCGGCCATCTGGAAGGCTTCCTTGAAGGTGGTGTCCGCCTTGGCGACCAGGAACAGGTTCTGGTTGGGGATGACGATCAGGGTATCGACGTGCTTTTGCAGTTCCTCGATCCCGGCTTCGGCCGCGCGCATCCGGCGCGTGCCTTCGAACAGGAACGGCTTGGTCACCACGCCGACGGTCAGCACGCCCTTTTCGCGGGCTGCCTTGGCCACCACCGGAGCTGCGCCGGTCCCGGTGCCGCCGCCCATCCCGGCGGCGATGAAGCACATGTGCACGCCTTCGAGCGCGCGATCGATCAGATCGAGGCTTTCCTCAGCCGCCGCCCGGCCCACTTCGGGGCGAGCCCCGGCGCCGAGACCCTGGGTGATGTCAGTGCCCAGCTGGATCCGGTGTTCGGCGATCGCGTTGTTGAGCGCCTGGGCATCGGTGTTGGCCACGACGAAGTCCACGCCTTCGATCCCGGCCGAGATCATGTTGGCGATTGCGTTCCCGCCAGCCCCGCCGACCCCGATCACGGTGATCCGGGGACGCAGTTCCTCGACAGCGGGCGGTCCGATATTGATGCTCATCTACGCTCTCCTGTCCGCATGGCGGATGCATTACATGCGATTACCGGGGGTCTTGCACCCTTCGAATCGTCGAATCAAAGCCGCGTCAACCATTTTCCACAGTCGTTCCGCGTTTTAAGGGTTTACCCTGACCCCGTTAAAAGTACTCCCGCATCGCCTGATAGAGGCGATTGACCAGTCCGAAGCCCTTGTACCGCACAATCGGCTGATAGCTCGGCCCGATTGCCCGGATATCGATCGGATCGGCTGCAGCATACAGCACCAGGCCGGAAAGTGTCGAAAAACCCGGGGTCGAATGCGCCTCGGCCAGGCCTTTGAGGTACTGCGGACGGCCCAGCCGGACCGGCTTGCCCAGCGCGCCCTGGGCAAAATCGGCGAGGCCGGCGAGCTCCGCGCCGCCACCGGTCAGCACCACCAACTGCCCGCGCTGGCCGGTAAAACCCAATCCCTTGAGCGCCTTGCCCACTTCGTCGACCCAGGCGGCGAGCTGGGTGGAAATCACCGAAATCAGCTCGGCCCGGGGAATGCGGTTCTTGTCATCGGCATGGCGCGCGGCCGGGCCATTGGTTTCTTCACCGGGAGCATTGACCGGAATCATCTCGCGGTGGTCGGCCGGGCTCGGAATCGCCGAACCGTGGACGCATTTGAGGCGCTCGGCCTGGAACCGGCGGATCCCGAAGGCGCTGGCGATGGCATCGGTAATGTCGCCCGAACCGAGCGGGATCGTGACCAGCCCCAGCAGCATTCCCGCGGCATAGACCGAAACGTTGGTCACCTCGCCGCCAAATTCGACCAGCGCCACCCCCAACTCGCGCTCTTCGGCAGAGAGGCAGGCATGGCCCGAGGCGATTGGCGATCCGACCACGGCCTCGACATCGAGCGTCGGGTGCGCGACGATCTGCGCCGAGGAGGAGGTGCCGAGGAAGGCGCGGAAGACGATCTCGCGAAGGAAAAGGAGCACTACGGGAAGACCACCGACAGCGGTGCCTTGGTGTCCGAACGGTAGAGCACCTTCTGCTCGGGGAATGAGTGGATCGCGCCCAGATGGCCGATTGCGTCCGACTTGAAGTGCACGGGGGATTCTTGGATCTGCCAGTCCATGCCGGCTTCTTCTTCGCGGGTACGGAAGGCTTCCCAGATGGTGACGCAGGCGTAGGGCGCGGCGTTGGCGAAGGCCAGCACGGCGCCGACGGCCCCGACCTTGAGCGAGGGGT
>CALCQB010000066.1 GCA_937897535.1 uncultured Novosphingobium sp.
AAGACGACTATTACGCGCTGCTCGGTGTCGAGAAAAGCGCCTCGGCGGAAGAAATGAAGAAGGCCTATCGCAAGAAGGCCGTGCAATATCATCCGGACAAGAATCCCGGCAACAAGGAGGCGGAGGAAATGTTCAAGAAGGTCTCCCACGCCTACGAGGTGCTGAGCGACGCGGACAAGCGTGCGGTGTTCCGCGGCAATGTCACTGCGACGCGGGGCGACGTCAACTTGAAGGCTGGCGAACTGACGGTGACCTATGCCGAGGTCAAACAGCCAGATGGCACCTCGAAGACCGATGCTACCAACCTCGATGCCAAAGGTGCTGTCACTATCAGGACACCGCGCGAGACCATCACCGGCTTCGACATCCCCTCCGGCGAACGGGCCGAGCCGATCCAGATCGGCCGCCTCCAACGCTACGCGACCGACTACGTCGAGGAGCACAATCTCACCGTCCTCTCCGCTCCCGCGATCAAGAGCGGCCAAAAAGTCGCCGTCATCGGCGCCGGTCCCGCCGGCCTCGGCTGCGCCGCCGAACTCGCCCAACTCGGCCACCACGTCACCGTCTTCGAAAAACAGGTCCGTCCCGGCGGCCTCAACACCTACGGCATCGCCTGGTACAAGCTGCGCACCGAGACCAGCCTGAAGCAGCACTTCGCGGCTACCCGCCGTGACGCTGGCGGCCACGATTCCGCTGGGCTGGATGATCGGCTGCCCGTTGACCAGCACGACCCGGGTCGAGGCGACATTGAGCGCCAGCCGCAGCAGCGTCGCAAACAGCAGCACCGACGGGAACGAGCTGAAGTCGAGCGGCTTTTCCGCGTTCATCGCCGCCATCAGGATCGCTACCGACAGCGCGATGTTGAGCACGAAGAACACGTCGAGCAGCAGCGCCGGGGTCGGCACCACCATCAGCGCGATCAGGGTCAGGATCCCGGCCGGCAGCGCGAAGCCGCTGATCGAGAAGCGGGCGAACAGACCGCTCACAGCCCGAACGCCCTGAGCGTGCCATAGGCGGCGCGGACATGGCCGGGCATCGCGCTGGCGCTACCGCCAAAGGTCGCGGCGAGGGTATCGGCCATCGAGGGGCGTTGCACGGAAGACAGCCCCTCCCCGGCGGGGAGGGGTTGGGGAGGGGGCGCAACGCCGGTGTCATTCCCCCACCCCCAGCCCCTCCCCGCCGGGGAGGGGGGCAAGAGGTCAAGGCCTTCACCGCCGATTGCGTTCGCCATCTTGCCGCGCAGCAGGTCCATCACCGCGCCCAGCGAGCGCGGTGTGCCGCCGGGGGCGAAGAAGATCCCGCGGTTGGCCTCGGCGGCCTGGGGGAACAGCGACGCACCGCTTTGGCCCGGATCGCTGGCCAGCGCGGTCAGGAACCGGCTTGCGCCATCGGCGCCAAGGAAGTGGGCGAGGTAGAGCTCGGCGGCATCGGGCTCGCGCCCCAGCACGCCAGCCAGCGCATCGCGGTTGTCGCCCGCCAGCTCGCCCGCCATCAACGCGGAGGCGGCCGGATCGAACCGCATCGCCAGAATCTCGCCCCTCATCGCCGGATCGCGGACTGTGCCGTTCTCGATCGCGGCGGCAGCCCAGCCAAAGCCGTGCTCGGCCCCGTGCCTGTCGAGTGTCTCGAGCCAGGTCCCTTTGGTGAACTGGTACAGCCCGGCCGCGCTCGAGGTTCCGGCCCGGGCGTTGGGATCAAGGCTGGATTCGATCCGCGCCTGACCCAGCAGATAATCGAAGTCGATCCCAGTCGCCTGAGCGGCCCGCGCGATCGCCGCGCGCACTGCGGGGCGCTGGGGCGCACTGGTTGCGCCGATCGATCTTGGTTCGCTCAAGAGTGGCTCCCGCTGCAAAATGCAATCGGGAGCCGTTCAGCAAGGGGCGTGCCAAATCAGGCGCGCACCCCGGCATAGACATAGGGCGAGGCCCCAGCCCCGCCTGCACGATAGAGCGCCGGGCTACCGGTCAATGCGTCGAGCCGCGCCGAGACATTGGCGGCGATCAGGTTGCGGACCTGGCGGTTGACCTCGTTCATCCGCCGCGCTGCATCGAGCAGCCCGCGGCATTCCTCGTCGACCGGGTGATCCTCGGCGAACGGCCCGCAGGCGTCGAGCGTGCCGCACAGCGCGACCTTTTCGTTGGCCGCGCCCATGATCGCGTCGAGGTCGAGCCCGGCAAGCGCCTGCCGTTCGGCCTGCAGCACGGCAATCATCTGCCGCAGGTTGTCGCGCATCAGCACCGAATTGCTCACTTGCCGCTCCTCAGCAAAAGTCCGGCCGCGATCATCGCATCGGCCACCTTGGCCGGGACGATCGGGTAAGTGCCCTGTTCGATCGCCTTGCGGATCTGCTGGACCCGCTCGGCATCGACCGGTGGCTGGCCCGGATCGAGTTCGCGGCTGCGGACCACGGCGGAATGTTCGTTGGCCACTTGCGCCGCGCGGTCGCTGCCGACCGGGGCAGATGGCACCTTCTTTGGATCAACCGCGCCGACGGCGCGGGCCGCGTGGGGTCCTTTCGGGCCGAATTCGATGGAAGGCATGGGGCCGCTCCTTGGTTGACTATCGAACCCCAGAACGGCAGCCGCTCTGGCCTTTTAAGGGGCGGCGGCAAGCCTGTGCCGGATCACGGCAAGTCGATGCCGACCAGCCCCGGACGGATCACCCGCGCCCGCAGCACAGGAGCGTTCGGACCAATTCCCCGGACCTTGATCCACGCGCCTTGCGGCCCCGCTTCGAGCGCTTCGCCCGGTTGCGAGACGGCAAAGCCCTCGCTGCTGACGGTGATCGTCACGCTATCGCCCTTGACTACCACCGGATCGGCCGCCATGGCCTGACTGTTCACGGCGAGCGGCACGTACAACCGCCAGCCGCCGGCCGTGGGACAGGAGACCTCGACGGTGTCGCGCCGCGGGCCGTACCAGCCGAGCGCCAGTGGCGCGCGGCACGGGGTCAGCCGCAGCCGCCGGTCGACCGGCAGCGCCGCCCCGCCTGGCGCACCTTGCGGCAGGCCGGTGAAGCGGGCGACGGCATTGTCGATTTCGGACAGGTCAGCGGTGGCGGACTGGCCGAGCGCGGGAGCGGCAATGAATGCGGCAATCAGCGCGAGCGTGCGGGTCATCGGGAATTCTCCTTCGCCGGTCCCTGCTGCAAGCCCTGTGCCAGCGGCGCGGGCTGGTCATAGGTCAGTGCCGCCACCAGCCCGCTCGCCCCCGGTTCGATCAGCACCCGCGCCGGACGCCCCGCTGCGGCGGACAAGGCTAGCGCGACCCCGGCTTGCTCGGGCGGAGCGATGATCGTCAGGCGCAGGCGCGGATCGGGCGCGGCACTCGCCAGCCAGTCCTTGAGCGGCGGCGCTCCGGGTGCCTGCCGCCACAGTGCCACCGGATCGCCCAGCGCCGGTAGAACGGCAGGCGGCGGCGGGGGTGCCGGTGCAGCAGCGGGCGCTTCGTTCACCGCCGAGGCCATGATCATGAACAGGATCAGCGACAAATCAGTCAGCACGGTCTGCCAGCCGCTGCCGACCCGCGCGATCACGAAGCCTCCGCATGAAGGCTGCGCTGGAGCTGGGTTTGTAGCGCGCGCGGCGGGCAAGCGTCGGAGACCTGCTCGGCCAGCCAGTCGATCAGCTGCTGGCGGGCGCGCTCCTCGGCCAGCGCCTTGCGCTCGACCATCCGCGCCAGCGGCGCGAGCAGCAGGTTGGCGGCGAGCAGGCCGTAGAGCGTGGTCAGCACCGCCATCGAGATCGCCGCGCCGATTGCCCCGTGGGCGAGCCCGTCCTGCGGCAACTGGCTGAGCGAAATCAGCGTCCCGGCCAGGCCGAACACCGGCGCGAGCTCGGCCGCCTGGGCCAGGGTCCGGACCGCACGGGTGCTTTCGCCCAGCCGCCGGGCCTTGTGCCTTTCGTGGGCGGCGAGCAGCGCGCTGACCGAGCGCCCCCCGATCAGCGCCTCGGTCGCCTCGTCAAACGCGCGGTCACCGTAATGGTGCGGAACCGCGCGGAGCAGGCCGTCCTTGCGGATTTCCTGAACCTGTTGGGCCAGCTCGGCCCGCGCCGCATCGGCATCGAAGCGCCGCGCGCCAAGCTGGGCCAGTTTGACCAGGCTGTGACGGCAATCGCCAAGCCCGACGCGCAGCACGGTGGCCACCAGCGTGCCGCCAAAGACGATGACGGCCGAGGGGCCATCAACCAGGTTCATCAGATTCATCGCGCGGGAAACTCCTTCAGGGCGAAGGACGGCAGCGCGCGGCGCTTTTCAGGGCGCGGCCGAACTTTGCCGCCGACCGGCAAGCGCTTGCCGCCGCGCCCCGCTCCAGGCCCCGAAAATCCGCAATTTCCGCAACTGGCACGGTGTTTGCGAAACCAGCGGCGTATCCACGCGAAGGAGTAGCCCGATGGGCAGCACCCTGTTCGGAATTCATGGCGATGCCCTGCAGCTGCGCTCGCAGCGGCTGGGGCTGATCACCAGCAACATCGCCAATGCCGGAACCCCCGGCTACAAGGCCCGCGACATCGATTTCGGCGCGGCGCTCAGGGCCAGCCAGCACGGCAGCGGGATCGACCGCGCCGCCAGCGCCGCCACCCGCTTTCGCGTGCCCGTCATGCCGGCGATGGATGGCAACACCGTCGAGATGGCGACCGAGCAGGTCGCCTTTGCCGAAACCGCCGTCGGCTATCAGGCCACCCTCACCTTCATCCGCGGCCGGGTCGAGACCCTGACCCGCGCGCTCAAGGGCGAATGACGATGGGCGGGATGACCCTGTTCGGGCTGGCCCAGCGGGCGATGTCATCGCAGCTGGTGCGGATGAACGCCGCCGCCTCCAACCTCGCCAACGCGGGGTCGGTGACCGGGACCGAAGCCACCGCCTATCGCCCGATCCGCCCGGTCTTTGCCGAGCAGTACGATGCCGCCACCGGGCTTTCGAGCGTCAACGTCTCGAGCGTGGTCCGCTCCACCGCTGCGCCGGTCAAGCAGTACAACCCCCAGCATCCGCTGGCCGACAGCGAAGGCAACGTCTGGACCGCCCCGGTCGATGAAAGCGCCGAGATGGTCGAGATGCTCGATGCCTCGCGCCAGTACCAGAACCTGGTCGAAGCGCTGTCGACCGCCAAGCAACTGATGCTCGAAACGATGCGAATGAAATGATTTGGGAGGATGAAATGACCGTTAGCGCAATCACCAACACCACCGGCAGCAATGCCGGAACCGCCGTCCGCCAATCGCTCGGCCAGTCCGATTTCATCCGGCTGATGACCACCCAGATGAAGATGCAGGACCCGACCGACCCGGTCGATAACAAGGAGATGATCGCGCAGATGGCGCAGTTCTCCACCCTGTCGGGGATCGAGAACGTCAATTCGACGCTGCAGGGCATCTCGGCCCGGCTCGACGCGATCCTCGCCGCCCAGCCGGCCACTACCACCGCGCCAACCACCACTACTCCAGCCGCTTAAGGAGAACTGCCATGTCGTTCTACACCTCGCTCAACGGCCTCAAGAACGCGCAGACCGAACTGTCGGTCATCGCCAACAACCTCGCCAATGCCGAAACCTCGGGCTTCAAGAAAAGCCGGATCAACTTTTCCGACATCGTTTCGAGCGCCGCCTCGGCCAACCCCAAGCTGGTCAAGGGAATCGGCTCGACCGTCCAGGCGATCGACCAGAACTTCTCGCTCGGCCCGATCCAGCAGACCGGCGCCGCGCTCGATCTGGCGATCGACGGCGAAGGCTTCTTCACCAAGGTCAGCCCGATCACCGGCAAGACCTTCTACACCCGCAACGGCCACTTCGACATCGACGGGGCCGGTTTCATCAACGATTCGGTCGGCAACCGGATGCAAGTCCTGCCGGTCGATGCCACCGGGACCATCACCTCGCAGGTCCCCCAGGACGCCCAGGCGCCGCTGACCAATGCCGCAGGCAGCGAATTCATCGGGGTGACCGTCCGGGTCGATGGCTCGGTCATGGCTTCCTATGCCGACGGTTCGGTCACTTCGATCGGAAAGGTCGCGCTGGCCTCGTTCGTCGCGCCGACCGGCTTGCTGCAGGTCGGCAACCAGGACTGGCAAGCGACCGGGATCTCCGGCGCGGCGACTTATAACCAGGCCGGGGCCGGCCGGTTCGGCAATATCCTGTCGGGCAGCCTTGAGCAGTCGAACGTCGATATCGCCGAGGAGATGGTCGGGCTGATCACTGCCCAGCGCTATTTCCAGGCCAACGCCAAGGCGATCGATACCGCGACCCAGCTGTCGCAGACGATCATCAACCTGCGGACCTAGGCTGACCCATGGACCGCCTGATCTGGACCGCCGTCACCGGCATGAACGCGTCGATGGACCGCCAGCGGATGACCGCCAGCAACATGGCCAATTCGCAGACCGTCGGGTTTCGGGCCGAAGTGATGGCGCAGACCCCGATGACGCTGGTCGGGCCGAGCCTGCAGGCCCGGTCGATGACCAGCGCCACGGTGCTTGGCGCGCAAATGGAGCAAGGGGCCTTCACCCCGACCGGCCGTCCGCTCGACATCGCGATCCAGGGCGAGGCCTTGCTGGCGGTCCAGGCTCCCGATGGCGACGAGGCCTATACCCGGCGCGGCGACCTCAGCGTTTCGCCGACCGGCCTGCTGACCAACGGCGAGGGCTTTGCGGTGATCGGCGAGAGCGGACCGATCTCGGTTGCACCAGGTTCGATGGTCAGCATCGGCGACGACGGCGCGGTGCTGGTCAGCGATCCGGCCGCGCCCGACCAGCCGCCCCAGCAGGTCGACAAGCTCAAGCTCGCCTCGTGGCGCGGCAGCCGGATCGAAAAGGGGCTCGACGGGCTGTTCCGGGTTGTCGGCGGCGGCGCGCTGCCGAGCGATGCCGAAGCCCGGGTGGTCCCTGCCACGCTTGAGCAATCGAACGTCAAGACCAGCGAAGTGCTGGTCGAGATGGTCGAGGCCCAGCGCCTGTTCGAAATGCGCACCCAGCTGATCGCCACGGCCAAGTCGGTCGACGAAGGCGGGTCCAGCCTGATGCGGATGTCATGAGCCCCAAAGGAGCCAGCTAATGCCCACTTCCGCCCTTCACGTCGCCCGCACGGGCCTCGAGGCGCAGGACGCGCGGATGCGCGTGATCGCCAACAATCTCGCCAATATCGGCACCACCGGCTACAAGCGCGACCGTGCCAATTTCGCGACCCTGGCCTATCAGGACAGCCGCGTCGCCGGGCAGCAAAGCTCGAACGAGACCCAGTACGCCACCGGGCTCAACCTCGGCACCGGGGTCTCGGTCCAGTCGACCACCTCGATCATCACGCAGGGGACGCTCAGCGTTACCGGCAACGGGTTCGACCTGGCGCTCGACGGTCCGGGGTTCTTTCAGGTCCAGCTGCCCGGCGGCAAGCTCGCCTATACCCGCGCGGGCAATTTCAGCCGTTCGGCCGAGGGCGCGCTGGTGACCGCGCAGGGCTATCCGGTCCAGCCGGCGATCTCGATCCCAGAGGATGCTTCGGGAATCACGGTCGGCAACGACGGCACCGTCTCTGTCACCACCGCCGGCAGCGCCGCGCCGACCGAGATCGGCCAGCTGACCGTCGCGGCCTTTGCCAACCCGGCGGGCCTGCAGGCACTGGGCGACAACTTTCTGGGCGAGACCGCCGCCAGCGGCCCGGCCCAGGTCGGCGCGGCCAGCGACGGCACCCGCGGCGCGATCCGCCAGGGCATGCTCGAAGCCTCGAACGTCAACGTGGTCGAGGAGCTGGTCGACATGATCGAGTGCCAGCGCGCTTACGAGATCAATTCCAAGATGATCAGCGCGGTCGACGAGATGCTCAAGAACGCGAACCAGACGCTGTGAGGAAGACCATGAACACCAGAAATCCTTTCGTCATTGCGAGGAGCCGCAGGCTCCGCGGCAATCCAGGGCGGCGTAAGATCGCTCTGGATTGCTTCGCTACGCTCGCAATGACGAGCCTTTTGGTCGCCAGCCAGGCCTGCGCCGGACCGAAGCCAGCGGCGGGTTTCGAGGCCGCCCTGCCCCCGCCACCGCCCGCGCCCCGGCAGGCCGACGGCTCGATCTTCAACGCGGGCGATGGCTATGCCGCGCTCTATCAGGGCCACCGCGCCGGCAAGGTCGGCGATCCGGTGACGATCGTGCTGGTCGAGAAGCTCACCACCAGCAAGGCGGCCGGATCGAAGAGCCAGAAGTCCGGCGGGTTCGGGGTCACCCCGCCGGCCACCGGGCCGCTCAGCTTCATCAAGCCCGACAGCCTTAAGATGAGCGGCGAAACGTCGTTCAAGGGGGATGGAAACGCCTCGCAATCGAGCACGCTTGCCGGGGAAGTTTCGGTCACCATCGTCGAAGTGCGGGCCAATGGCACCGCGCTGGTTCGCGGGGAAAAGCGTCTGATGCTGAGCCAGGGCCAGGAATGGGTGCAGGTTTCCGGGATCGTCCGGCTGTCCGACATCGATTCCGACAACCGCGTCGCCTCGACCCGGGTCGCCGACGCCAGGATTGCCTATGCCGGCAACGGCCCGGTCAGCCGCGCCAGCCGTGAGGGTTGGCTGTCAAAATTCTTCAACCTGATCAGTCCGTTCTGAGGAGATGATGATGCTACGTCTCCTGATGATCCTGGCGCTGGTTGCAGGCACTCTTACCCCCCTCACTGCCCAGGCCGAGCGGATCCGCGATCTTGGCGCGTTCCAGGGCGTCCGGACCAACCAGTTGACTGGCTATGGCGTGGTGGTCGGTCTGTCCGGCACCGGCGACGACAGCCTCGAATATCTGACCCAGGCGATGCACGGGGTTTCGGGCCGGGTCGGGGTGCAGCTGCCGCCGGGGATCAACCCCGCGCTCAAGAACGCCGCCGCGGTGATGATCACCGCCGAATTGCCGGCTTTCGCCAAGCCTGGCCAGCGGATCGACGTCACCGTCTCCGCGATCGGCAAGGCCAAGTCCTTGCGCGGCGGATCGCTGATCATGACCCCGCTCTATGGTGCCGACGGGCAGATCTACGCGATCGCCCAAGGCAACCTGGCGGTCGGCGGGCTCGGAGTGTCGGGGGCCGATGGTTCAAAGCTGACCGTCAACGTTCCCACCGTCGGCCGGATCGCCGATGGCGCCAGCGTAGAACGCGCGGTCGCGACCGGGTTCGATGCCGGGGAAAGCCTGCGCTGGAACCTCTACCAGTCCGATTTCCTGACCGCGACCCGGGTCCGCGATGCGGTCAACCAGCGCTGGCCCGGCAGCGCGAAGATTGTCGACGGGGTCACGCTGGCGCTGCGGCTGCCGACCGAGCCCGACGCCCGCGCCAGCCAGATAGCGGCGATCGAGATGCTCGACGTGACTCCGGCCGAATCCGCCGCGCGGGTGGTGATCAATTCGCGCAGCGGCACGGTGGTGATCAATTCGGCGGTGCGGCTCTATCCAGCGGCGATCAGCCACGGCAAGCTGACCGTGCGGATCGACGAGAGCCCCAGGGTGATCCAGCCCGCCCCGTTCAGCCGCGGCGAAACTGCGGTGCAGCAGGATTCGGCGCTCGAGGCCGAGCAGGAGGGCAACCGGGTGGTCCACTTCAAGCCGGGCGCCAGCCTGGCCAAGCTGGTCGATGCGCTCAACCTGCTCGGGGTCAGCCCGCCCGATCTGGTCGCGATCCTCGAAGCCCTGAAACAGGCCGGGGCGCTCAAGGCCGAGATGGTGGTGATATGACCCCGGTTTCGTCCCCGCTGCTCGCCACCGGCAGCCTGACTGCCAGCCATGGCACCGACCGCGAAAAGCTGGGCGCAGCCGCCCGGCAGTTCGAGGCGATCTTCCTGCGCCAGATGCTCGCCGCCGCGCGCAAGGCCGATTTCGGCGGGGAGAAGCTGCTCGGCGGCCAGGGCCTCGACACCTTCCGGACCATGCAGGACGAGCATTTCGCCGATGTCGCGGCCGGGACCGGCGCGTTCGGCCTCGCGGCGATGATCGAAAAGCAGCTGGCGGTGCAGTTTGCCCCGGCAGCCAAGCCGGAAGGCAGCTGAGCCATGTCGACCGACCTCCTCCACATCGCTTCCTCGGGTGTCCGCGCCGCGCGGGTTGCGCTCGACGTGACCGCCCAGAACATCGCCAACGCCGGGACGCAGGGCTATGTCCGGCGCTCGGTCCAGCTCAGCGAAATGGCCTCGGCCGGCGGCTACAACCGGATCGGCGACTTGTCGGTCTCGGGCGTCCGGGTGGTCGGCATGAGCCGCGCGGTCGATACCTTCCGCCAGGCCGAAGTGCGCCGGACCGGGGCGGATTCGGCCCGCGCCGGCGCTGAGCTCGGGGCCTATCAGAACGTCGAATCCGCGCTCGAGCAATCGGGGCTGTTCCCGGCGATGACCGGGTTCGAGACCGCGCTACAGCAGCTGACCACCGACCCGGTCGACCCGGCGCTGCGCGCCGCCGCGCTGGAAGCCGCGCGGACCCTGTCGCGAACCTTCAACCTCGCCAGCTCATCGCTGGGCACGGTAACCGAGTCGCTGCAATTCTCGGCGGCTGACGGAGTCGAGCAGGTCAACCGGCTGTCGGGCGAGCTTGGCCGGGTCAACCTCCAGCTCGCCCGCTCGACCCCCGGCACCGCCGACCACGTGATGCTGCTCGACCAGCGCGACAGCCTGCTCGGGCAAATGTCGGGCTATGCCGATCTTGCGACCAGCTTTGCCCCGGACCAGACCGTCCAGGTCCGGATCGGCGGCAGTTCAGGCCCGCTGCTGGTGACTGGCGGGACCACTGCCACGCTGAGCCTGGCCACCGCTGCCGACGGCACGATTTCCTTTGCACTGGCGGCCAGCCCGCTGACGCTGTCGGCCGGATCGCTGGCGGGCGAGGCCCAGGGGCTGAATATGGTCCGCAATAGCCGGACCCAGCTCGATGCGGTTGCGGCCAGCCTGATCGCCGCCGCCAACACCGCGCAGACCGCCAATGCCGCACTCGACGGCACCGCCGGCCAGCCGCTGTTCGGCGGGAACAGCGCCGGCAACATGCTGCTGCTGCTGGGTTCCGGCGCCGGACTCGCCACGGCCCCCGCTGGTGCCCCAGCGGGCAGCCGCGATCCGGCCGGCCTGACCAGCCTGCGCGCGTCGCTGCGCGCCAATGACATTTCCGGCCAGATCGATGCGCTGCTGTTCCAGGTATCGAGCGCCACCCAGGGCCGCCAGACCACCGCCGACGCGCTCGGGGCGATCGCCGGTTCGGCCCGGCTCGCGCTCGATGCCCAGGCCGGGGTCAACCTCGACGAAGAAGCGGTCAACCTGGTCCGATTCCAGCAGGTCTTCCAGGCCAGCAGCAAGGCGATCCAGGTCGCTTCCGACCTGTTCGATACCCTGCTGGCGATCCGATGACGCGCGAAGGACTTGATCGATGACCAATGTCAGCACCCAGGCCTTTTACGACCGCTTCAACCTCGACATGTCGGGGCTGCGGCGGCGCGCCGATGGCTTGCAGGCCGCGATCGGCAGCGGGCAGCGGCTGGTCCGTTCGTCCGACGATCCGGTCGCGGCCTCGCGGCTGCGCATGCTCGGCACCAAGGACGCCCGCGCCGCAATCGACCTGACGATTGCCGCCCGCGCCAGCTCCGACCTGATGCTGACCGACAGCACGCTGCAAAGCTTCGCGGATTCGGTGATCCGGGTGAAGGAACTGGCAACCCAGGCCGCCAACGGCATCCTGACCCAGCA